>CACZGY010000007.1 GCA_902780815.1 uncultured Eubacteriales bacterium | reverse complement strand
TTGTATTGAGGGACTGGATATAAGAATCGGTGGCCCTATAATTGAGCTCAATCACCAGGATTATAAGGGAAAGCGTGTGACCATCACCATCACAGACGAGCATGCCAACTCACTATCACTAAAGATGGATATAGGCGTTCACAAAGATCTTGACATTGAGCAGGACCAATACTCTTTTGATATAGGCTTTCAGGAAGATGCTGTAAGCCTTCTCATTAACAGCCCTGCCCAAATGATAACAGAGAAGCTGAAATCCCTGCTGAGATTCGGAACGAGATCTACAAGATACAGGGATGTGTTCGACATATGTTATCTCAGCGAGCGGGCAGACAAGAAGAAGTTGCTTTATTGTATGGAAAAATACATCTTTGATGATAAATCTCTGTCCGTCAATAACATGGCCGATGTTACACTGCGCCTTGAGCAGGTATTCAGCAGCAAGTCGTTCATACAGAGTGTAAGCAGATCCAGAAGAAACTGGCTTGACGTGCCTGCCGAAGAAGCTCTTGCAACAGATCTGGAGTTTTTCCGCAGTTTATCTGAGTAAGGATGGTTCTTTTTATGCTGAAAAATAGTTCTTTCAGCAGGTTTTAGTCCACCCTTATTATCGCATTTACCATATTGACAATGTCTTCAGTTGCCTTCTCTGGCTCCAGAATCCGTATATCTCCTCCAAACCCGAACACCCAACCATAGAACGTCGGGCTGAGGCACACATTGGCGTAGCAGATGAAGGTTTCGCCATTGGATGGCTCGGTCTCCACACCGTCCCCAAAGCGGTCGATGACATACTTCATCAGCTCGTTTCTGCATTCGAGTTTAACTCTGACTTCTTCTCCGTCGTACATCTCGAATATCTTATGAGCATATACAGATACGTTGAAGCCTTCCGATTTTCTGACCGCTTTCTCCTTCAGTGGGGTCACCTCGACCATGCGGTCTACACGAAATGCCGAGATGTTATCGTGCTTATCGCTCCAGCCGACGACATAATAGAAATCCTCGTTCCAGTACATGGCGTACGGACTGATGACATAGACTTCTCCGCCATTGCGGAGGACTTTCTTCTTGTTGCCGTCATACTCTCTGATTTTAAAGCTGATCTTCACCTTATCCTGGATGGCATCGTTGATACAGTCAACCACGACGAATATCTTTTCGTTCTTAGGCTTGATCTTCTCCGTTGTGTATACGCTACGCTTCAGCTGCTTCCTCTGATATTCGCTGACAGTGCTGAGCAATTTGCGGTTGAGCACCCTGCTCCTCTTGTCGGTTATAAAGCGTGACGAGTTGACAGCATCGATCAGCAGCTTCAGTTCCGGGATATCAAAGAGCCTCTTGCCGCAATAATACTTGTTAGGTCTGCCGGTGATCGTAACGATGTCCATGCCGCGCTGTCTGAGCAAAGCGATATCGCTGCGAAGTGTCTTGGTATTCGCAGGCACACCGTTATCTGCCAGATAATCTATAATCTCAAAGGTGTCCATCGGATGCTCATCGTCTGTCTTCTCAAAAAACATCGCCGACAGCACCAGCAGTCTGGCCTTCACCATGTTTTGTTTGTCTTTATCCATAGCGCACTCCTGCCCGTATCAGAGCAGTTACTTCAGTCTCTCAATTTCTTCTGCGGTCAGGGTTATGCCCTTGCCCATTTTGGAGTTCAGTCCTTTTTGCCGTACAGATTATCCATGGCAGCCTTTGCGTATTCACTGCGCATTTCGCTGACACCTCCGAAGTTGATGCCTTCCACCTCTACAGCATCAAGCTCATAGGCGACTACCGGCGGCACTTCTTCGCCTATATCCGTCCATGGTCTTGCGTGCCACTCCCTGTCATAATCGCTGACAGCTTTATAAAGATTATGGAGCCCTTCAGCAACATCATCAGCGTCAAGGAGGAAGGTGAAGTCATCATCAAAGAATACATATCCGTCCTGTTCTTCGTTTATTCGCATCAGAGACCAGAATGAGTCGAAGGCGGCCTCAGTCTCATCATTTGCTGCCTGCACGTCGAAATCCTCTTCGTCTTCAAATTCTTCCGGATCAAGTCTCAATTCCTCAAGGAGTTCCTGCCTCTCCGGATAATCAAAGGTCTCATCAGGATAATGGATCTGCCCGTCTGCATCTTCCCACGACAGAGTGATGCAATTCAGGCCAATGAGGTAAAGTATCAGCTCGGAGACCAGATCGAGCTGTATCTCATTCTCTGCCTTTGCAATCTTGATAAGCTGCGCGATCTTTTTGCGAATAAAAGGAACACCTCCTGCTTCCTCGAAAGCCGGAACCGCACTGCTCATAGTGTTCTCGATCAGTTCCTCCGGCACGGCATTCCATTCTGCTTCTGTCAGGACGCACTTTTCCCCTTCACAAGGTGTGATTATCTCTGTGTCACAGAAATGCGACATGAGGTCTATAAATGATGCACTGAGAAATCTGCTTACTGATTCTCCCGATACTGTTCTGATCACAATGTCCCTCCCCGTACAACTATATACTGCTGCGTTTTACCAGCGTGTTCCTGTCACCATATATTATTATCGATTCTTTGCGTACCGGGTCGCAGTCAACCCCATAGCTTTCAAGTTTATCGACCACCTCGATCAGCGATTTCATGCCGAGGCTTCGGATCCTTACGATAAAGGCCGGATCACCAGCCACCTTGTCAGCGACCTCTCCGAGGGTAGTAAGCCCTGCTCTCTTCAGGCAGTTGTATGCTCTTATGGAAAACCCGCAGTCTTCCAACCCGATCAAGTGCAGTGTCTCCATCACCCCGTTTTTTTCAATAGATTCTCTTATTCTTCGCTTGTCCTCTTCCATTTTTCTGACAGTTCCCTGCAGACCATCGCGAATGTATTTCAGTCTGTCCGGGTGCCGGAGCTTGCGAATGCCTTTTGCCAGTATCTGCCTGATCCGTTCTCTCGACAGCGAAAACTGTTCTCCCGTATCATTCAGAGTCATGTGATCCTTGTACCGCAGCAGTATCGCAGTCTGCTCCTTGTCCTTCAGACTGTCAAGAGCAAACTCAAGGCCATGCATCTGATCATCATTCAGCGGTGTATATGTATCTGAACCGAATACTTTCTCCAGACCTATCTCTGTTATCAGGTTCTCAGGCCACGGCAGCTTCTGCGGCCGCACCTGCTTTGGCGCTGGCGGCTCCTTTGGTTTGGCTGACACCCTGACAGCGGACTCTCCCGGGTATCGAATGCCCATGATCCTGCGGATATCCGCGTCATAGGCATCAGGGCAGACCGCTTTCACTCTGCTGACGATACGCTCCCACGATTCCGCAGGTTCCTCCTCATAGCCTGATGCGATGAATTTGTATCCCCACTTTGTCTCAGGTGTCTCAAGCACCGCTATATGCCATCCGTACTCCTGCCCGAACCTGTTTGTCCTCCTGCGGAAGTCGCCTGTGATGAGATATGTCTGCATCTGAAGATCCGTAATGGCACCCTCATAATTCTTCTCGCCGTTTTCCCTGGCAAATCCGGCTTTCGCCCTGATTTCCGGAGTCATTAGTTCTGATCCGCAGGCTTCTTCATCAAGTCCGAACACGTCCATGATCTTCTTTGAGCGGTGAGATGCGAGTCCGTCCTCATACAGGGCATCGTAGTCATAACCGTTGCGCCTGTAATTTGCAAACACCGGGAAGAAGTCCTTATCTACAAACCCTGCATTCCTGCCGAAGAACTTGCCGTATGCAATATCCGGATCGACAGCAAGCATCTTTCTCCACTCCCATGGATCTGTATCAGGATCTCCAGTCCACCACGCGCTGCCTCTTGTGAGTTCTTCCACCGAAAAGCCTTTTACGGCATTGGAAAAAAGAGGGATAAATCCGACAGCATGAACAAGATCTGCCAGATCATCTGCGCTGTTCAGTTCTCTCAGGCGGGCATTGCCGCTTTCCTGCAAAGTCATTCGTTATTCTGCTCCTTCAAGATGCGCGGTACTGTTCCCGCATGCAGCACGATCTTCTTTCGTCTTCAACCTGTATCCTGCGTTTCTGAGCACCTCAAGCGCTTTATCGAAGTTCTCTTCCTTCGTCAGGATATAGTCGGTGTTGTATGTGGATACTGCGAATATGCCGATCTCATTTGTCGCGAGGATCCTGGATATCTTCGCAAGTATGCCGATAAGCGAAAAGTCGAGCACACCGACTATACGGAACGCTTTCCATCCGTCATCGCGGTCAGTTGTATTACCCGGCACCATATCTGTCGGACAAACAAGAGAGTACTCCTCATCGGTACTCCCCGTGAAGCAGAACGGCTTACTGATATCTATACCGGAATAGTCCTCAACCTTACATACCGACAGACTGATATCAAGCGGTTCGATATCAATACATGCCTGCTGATTCTGCATCAGTGTTCTTGCTTTTTCTTTCTTATAGCGCTTATTCAGTCTGGACTTGACTCCCTTGTAGTGCTTCTCGACCTCATACCACGGGATCCATATCTCCGCTTCTTCGATCTTCTGCATCACAACAGCGAGGATCTCGTCATCCAGCATACATCCATTCGTGTATCTTCTCTTTCTGCTTCAGCTTCAGCTGTGAGTATTTCTTATTCGTCTGCAGCAGTTTGCCGTTGACCCATTCGTGATTCTTCATTGTCTACATTTTCACAGTTCTTCACTCATGACTGGAGCTGCAATGATAATGCCTCCCGTCTTTAAGTACACTATTATTCATTATACAGCAGGATGCAGGCCGCATAAAGATGTCAGTTGCTGAAGCCCTTGAAATATAAGGCTGTCGAACATTATGTTGTTATCTGCAGCATATTCACCAACGCTGTCGCCGCGGTCATAAACAGACTCGTAGAGTTCCGTCTGCTTCTTTGAAAGGGCTTTTCTGCCCTTTATGAATCTCCTGTCGTCAGGACTGAAGATCTTTCCGGCGACCCTGATAAGCGTCTCTCCTTTTTTTGCGGTGCTGAGCCACTCACCGTCTTCCCCGTCATCGAGCGAAACGTGTCTTCTGGTCTCAGCATGATCGTTATTGTACTCTTCTCTGTCGAGCTCCGCCAAAACGCCGGCCCATTCATCGCTGATTTCGATAGTTACGCGTTCATTGCTAAAACTGTACTCATACTTTTTCATCCGTGTACCTCCGTAGATTTGCGAAAACTTATGTATTCTCGAAATCCACGAGGGTTACGGCGATCTGCAGTGCAGACTGTGTATGATGTTGATATGCATCTCGGTCTCCTCTTCTTTCCGAAGCGAGAAGTACCGAAAGGCAATTAAAAACAGGTATGCCAATTCATCTTAAAGACTGCAATCTCGCTTCAAGTAATGACCGACATGCCCATTAATCGGTATATATTCAATTTCTGTTCACCACATGCACAATGGACATTGCTACCGGTTAAGCTGTGCGTGTGATGAGCGAAGAGTCATGTCATAATCAAGGCAAAACCTTCTTGAACTCCTCCTAATCCAGAAAACAAATCGAAGCTTTTCATTGCTGTTTTGTAAGCAAAAAGCCGGAGCAGACTACAAGCTGTCAATCAGCTTGCTAATCTACCCCGGCTTGTTACATATCGAACAGTACGTTCAGGTATAATTCGTATTCTAGATTTCACATTTTTATCCGAGCAAGCACGTTTCGACTTGCTACGTCGATAGGCTATATCCCTTTGTATTCCGGCAGTTCCCTTGTATACACATCTCTAAGCAGTTCGCCTATCGTTGTGTAACTAAGCATCTCACCCTCTTTCATGTATCCTAGAACAGGTTCCCCATTTAATTTAAATAGATATCCCTGTAATTTAGGCACTCCATGTTTTGCAACTACCTTATGTCCTATATTTGCAGCCTTACCGTTATTCATATTACCACCAGCGTCTTTATTATTATCGTTACCGTTATTATTGTTAGCAGGTTTTTACTTTTATCAGTTCTTAGTGGTCAGTGTTTTCACATTCTTAAGCATGATTATATTATATCAGCCCTCAAAACAAGATATGGATTGCTTATATCACTTTTGCTTACTCTGCCGAGAGCCTTATAACCACAATGTATTATGACACAGTGTTTATTCTAGTTATTATGCACAATGTATAATTGATAGATTCTATTCTACTGCCTGAGCAATAAATAAGCCTGACAAGTGTCTCCTGTCAGGCTCGTCTGTCGCATTCGCAGCATGCTCTGTACTTATACTTATCCTATCTTACTTATTCCTATTATTCTTCCGCAATTCCAGCACTTTGCGTAATAGTCTGACCGCGAATATTGTGATGCTGGCTGAATGCTGGATTTAATACTCTTGCTAGCATCCAGAATCCGTCTTTTGCAAAATGGGCATTTAAGCTGAACTAACATTTCCTTATCCATATGCTGCCTCAATTCTGAAGTTGTCCTTTTAAGGTAACAAACGGAACAACCTTCGCTTCCGTCTTAAGAGTCCCCGGTTTGAGACCCATAAGGTTTTCCAGATCTTTTACATGCATGATGATTCCCTTTTCCTCGAAAGCTTGAATGAGGTCTGCTGTCTCGTAGTCATCGCTGTCAAGCATTACATCGATTGCCATTTGGAACAATGAAGAATTGATCCCAATCGGTTTATCTCCTGGTTCTTTTGTCTTCCACCCCTTCTTAGATATTATCCTCATCATATACTGAAACTGGTTCGCGCTTATGATATCGAGCTGTCTTGCCCTGTATACCATTGCTTGAATGGAGACCCCCCATTTTTTCTTAAGCGAGCGATAATACTCAAGGTTTGTCGCAAAAGGTTTCACATCTCTCGTAAAAGTTTTTCTTGGAAGCAGGAATGCCCCCGCAAATACGTTGGCCATCTTCTCGCGTATATTAAACTCCTCTTTTGTCAGATCCTCATTACTCTCTCCCCATCGATGCATAATAATATGTCCGAGTTCATGAGCCATATCGAAGTTTAAACGAGACTTAGACTTAACGCCGGTTTCGAGTGCGATGATAAATAGTTCTGTACCATCGGTAGCTGTAATCTTTTGACTGAAAGCGTCTATCTTATCTCCAGTGTCCTCAAAGCCTGTCACGATTATTCCATGCGCCTGCAATACATACTGAAGATCTTTAATCGGCTCAAGGCCTAGATCCCACTGCATTCTTACCTGATAAGCAACTAATTCAATATTCATCAAAGTTTCATATGAATCAGCCTCCAGGATAGTAGATGGCATCGGTATATCTTTTACTATTGGCAACTGCAGCCTCGGAAAATCTACATAGTCTAATAGCACCTCGTACATTTTCGCCGCATACTCAAGCTTGATCATTTGAGCCTTTCGCTCTCTCTTGTTTGCCGTAGCCTGAGATCTAAAATAAGTGTTGCCAGTTGCAACCGTGCAGGTGTCCTCGGTCATGAAGAAGTCATAAGGAAAATCCAAAGCTTTAGCAATCTTAACGATATTTGTAAACGGCGGCATATTATCGTTATTCGAATATAACGATAGTGATTGTTTGCTGATTTCTGTCTTTTCAGCCAGTTCAGATAGCTTCATGCCTCTGAATTGAAGTGCCTCTTTCAAACGAGTGCCATTGAATTTCTTGTCTATCATGTCATTAGGCAGTGAGCGTTATGCCTGCATGCTGCCTTCCTCCTCTGTTTTCAATTGAGCAAGTGTCTTTTTTCTGTCTGTCTCTTTAATCCTACTCTTCTTAGTCTTTTCCTTAAGTGAAACAAGGCTTGTTTTAGCGTGATCATTCTGATTTTCGTATTCATTCTCAGTTAGGTCTGAGAAATCTGGCCTCAGCATCTCAATCAGAGAGTACTCTTTTACCGTATCAAAGTCAGGATCGAGGAACTTTAATTGAACACTAGAAATATGCAATCCCTCTCTTGTATACACTACTACTCCATGACGATAGCCGTCATCATAATTGATCTCGTCATTCATGATACTGTCAAAGTCTTCTTTGTACTCCTCAGGTGTGAATTTCGTGAACTCATCACCATACAACTCCTGCATGCTCATTTGTTTTACAGGTGCTTCCAAATCAGCGTTCAGGATATGGAGAATTGTCTGAAGGTAATGCGGCCACTTGCGGTTTTTCTTTCGGGGAATCCGGTCAAGAGTAATCTTGCTGCATACTGTCAATGTAATCTTGCTCTGTCTGTCAATTACAATGACTCCTTCCCAGGCAGCGCGATTAAATACTTTTGCTTCAACACCGGCAGATTCAACGAATCTTTTTATATTTGTGTTAATTCTGTCATTACGGTACTGTGGTAACGCATTATGTGTTACGGTATCAACAATATCATAGTATTCTCTGATGTCCTGACCGACAGCTTTATCTAACGACCAGACTATTGTTGAGAGCATCGGCTCGATTTTTTCAAGGTTTATTCTGAGTGTCTTCATGACTGTGTTGCTCCTGTTGTGCAGTAATCCTAATTTATATAGTTATTTTACACAAAAAAGAGTTTTTGTCAAGTAATATACTCTATCAAAAACTCTTTGTCTATTAGAAGGCGGAAAATGCGTTTGCAAATCAAGCTGATTTCTTCAATGTATACTCGTCAACAGTTAATATTATCCAATTCTACGCTACTGAAAACCGATTTCAGACAGTCTCTCCGTTTTTACATACATAATTCTCGTAAAAAACTTTTCCAATATCATCCTTCTCAAGGATTAATGGACGCATAGTCTTTTCTATAGTATTGATTTCGTCATCATTTAATTCGAAGAATTCATACAACTTCTGATCTGTCCACTGCTGCTTAAAGTCCATCATTGGTACGAAAATGAAGTTTTGCTTTGAGATATGCACTGATGAGTATGTAATTCTCATCATAAAGCGAGGAAGCTTGCATGTGATAAAGTTCCTGAAATTAATTGCTTCAATCTCTGTATCAAAGAATCCTATGTTCAAATACGAAAAAGTATCTACCGTTCCCGGATACAGGACTTGTGGACTTGATATCGATCTATATCCTTTTGCTGGGTCTACTCCCACCTCGCCATTTTGAGGAACGAGTATAGAAATTTTTATTTTGAACTTATCGATCAAATCAGTATTCTTGGTTACTTTATCGCGTGCTAAATAATCTGTGCCTTGTCCGTTAGCTCCAACGCTATGCAGTAACAGCACATCTCCTTCATGATATTCCTCATGTCCTTTTTCCTTTGATGGAATACCAAAAGTGTCAATAGCAGATGCCATATCAGAAACGAATTGTTCTGATTTATCAAGCACCTTATTTATTATGGAAATCGCCTTGTTCGACCGGATAAAGAAATCGCCGAATTCATCCAGATCTCTTCGTAATTCTACTGTCTCACCTGAAAGAGAATTGATAACAAGGCAATCATCGTTATGCATAGAATTCCACAGAAAATAGCAGATTCCCCCTGCGATATCAACGGTTGGGAACAGTTCCTTAGAATTACTGTAATCCATAAGTTTCATAATTCTTCTATCATTAAGCATTTCCTTTCGGAAATCGCCAAGACCAATTCCACCATTATACCAACGTGCAGGAATGATCATTGATATATAGTCCGGTTCCGTTGATTTAGCTTGTTCAACAAACAGTTGGAAAATAGGCTTTGCTTGAGTCGCTGCTGTGCTCTGCGATCCTCCACCCGTTTCAGATTGATAAGGCGGATTGCCGACAACGGCATTGAACTTCATTTTCTCATCTCCTTCCAAACACCACGTAGCAGGATTTCTCAGCTTATTGGCCAGTCGCTTTTGGTTATTCATTCGCTCAGTTAACTTTGTCAGGTATATTGCATTTACTGGTGCTCCAGTATACCCAGCAAGCGTTCTTTTCGTAATAGAAACAGCCATTCTTGTTTGGCAAAGGACAAATAGATGCTCTTTCAACGCCTGCCTCCAGTATTCTTGTGCATCCTCAAGACTCATTTCTTGTTCATTTGATGGGAGCATCATGCGGTAAATACTGTAAGCAACATATAGAGGGTATAAGCCGGATTTTGAATTCATTTCCAGCACTTTAACTTTTTCATTCAGGAAAATATCCGAAGTAACATTACCTTGTTCTATTAGCCTTGGATGCTCCAATGCCCCATCACGTTCCGGATATCCTTCTGCATAGAAATTGTACCCGCCTATTGTGTCTCCCATATGCATATTTACGACTCGCCATGGTGTAAGCACTGTCTCCTTGGCCGGATTTCTGAAGCAGCTAAAGATCTCTGCAATACGAAGAATGCGTTGCGTAGGCATCAATTCATCTGCTGCCTTTGCCATGCGCCGGATGCGCATGCCAGCACCTTCTATTACATCTTCATCATAGAAAATCAGAAGTTTACGGAAAAGAGCCTTATCTACCTCCTTTGGCATAAACTCTTTCCATGAAACATCATCAACTATATCGATAAAGTCTACAAGTTTAATGGATTCATCAAATTCCTCAGCTGAACCAAATATAAGCATTGGTAGCCTTATAGAAATATTCCTTAGGAGATCGAAGAGTGCTCGCTGCTTTCTCTTCATTTCGCGCTCCTTGGCTAGCGCTTCCTCCTCTTCTGGTGTGCGCTCCGTCTTTCGTTTACGCTTAGCTTCTTGTGCCTTTTTATACTGCTCATCAGTAAGCCCTTGATCATTAACTTTTATCGATGATTGCTTTTTGCTTTTTTTCTGTGGTGACAGCTTATTTTTTAGTGTCTCAACCAATTTGAGTTTTTCTATATCCATAACAATGCCAGCATCCGCTTTGTAGATACTGTCATCATCAAATCCACTTTTCACCGCAGCATCAACCGTCAAGCGCTTCAGTTGCCGCATCATCTTTGGAACATCATAGAATTCCATACCGGAATCGCCCTCTGCAAGTACCGGACAGAAATTCAGGAATTCACCAAGACGAACACGGCCCTCATCATCTGTGCCTACAGATGTTCTTTTTAGGCTGTGTACATCTGAAAGTACCTTAAGAGTGCGATCCGGAGCGAAGTCAAAAGCATAACAAACCTTTTTCTGCATGCCATCAATCGTTCCTGCAGACTGCACGCGGAAAATTGTTTGCATATACCCTGCCGCTCCTGTACTGGAGGATCCTGACAGGAGCATAACTCCTGTCCACTCTTTAACCGTCACCCCTGTGGTCAGCTTGCCGCAAGAAAGTGTAATAGTGTGACTACTCTTCTTGATTGCCTTCCTAACCGCTCTTAGCGCATCATCGTAAGGCTGCTCAACATCACCTTCACCAGCAACATTTACAATCTCATAGTTTCTAAATACCGGATGCTTTTTCAGCATGACACTAAATGCACGCGCCTCTTTAACTCCAGGAAGAATCCAGAAAGTGTGCTTAAACATGTCACGGTATTCCTGATTGGCAAACGGGTAGTTAGTATCATCACTATCCGTAGAAATCAAATTAAGGAATTCCCATACATCGTCTGCATGTACGAATTCGCCCTTTCGTACACCTTCAGGTATTGGCCGGAAATCTTTCTCTTTATCTCCAGTCCATGTGCGGAAGAACTCTCGAAAATTAAACGCTATATTCTCGTCCTCATACCTGTAAGAAGTCTTAATTTTGTTTCGTAAGTCAAATGTGCAGATTCTGAGTTCTGGAAGATCTGCATAAGGATTATGATCACCGGGATGCTTACTGTCCCAGCTCCTTTTGGCTTTTTGCTCCATTACATAATCCCATGAATATACATTGTCATCTTCATATTGACTCAGCAGATTATAAGGAGTGCCGGATAGCTGCAACACCTTTTTTGGTCGCTTTCCAGCTTTCGGCTCCTCAAGCAGCTTCTGCACATTTAATCCTATATCTGTTTGTGTGCCTTCATGTGCCTCGTCATAAATAATGAGATCCCAATCCATTTCGAATACAGATCGGTTTTTCTCATACTTACCGCCTGCGATTCTCGATCCCCGAAGATCCTGCATAGAAGCAAAATATACAAATGGGATTCCGTCCTTGACTAAATTGGCCAGTCTGCGATCATTCTCCGCATCAATGCTAGCATCCTCTGCAGTAAAGCGATCCGACTCTTTTATATTCGCCTTCGTGAGAAAGACTCGATTATCAGAAAAGATCAAGTCAAAATCCGATTTCCATCCATCAACAACCGCCGGGCGATGTGTCACGACCAGCACTTTCTGATATCCTATTTTTTTGACGAGAGAGTATGCTGTAATTGTTTTCCCGAACCGCATTTTGCAGTCCCAAAGCATTCGATCTCCGCTTGAAAAAACTTTCCTTGTCTTTTCTATGCAGTCCTTCTGTTCATCTCGAAGGATAATTTTGGGTTTTCCGAAACACCCAGGTAGATTAGATGTTTCAGCAACACTGTTAGCAATCGCGCCACCTGCCTTCTCTTCTGCAGTAAGAACATTTCTCCCCATCTTTACTGCCTTTATTGCAGCAATTGCTGGTGCTAATGAAACCTTGTACCATTCACTGTCCCTATCAGTATCATAAAACTTATGGACATCATAACCTGACCGATCCAGAACCTCATGAACGTTATGGTCGCTAAAAGATGCGCTCTCTATCGTCCCATCTGCCAGACGGATCTGTATACGCGCAAGTTCAGTATGCAGCAACTCATATTGTACAAGTGCAGTCTTTGTATACTGGCGGATTCTTGCATGAGCGTTCTGGTTCAGTTCATCGCAATTATCTGTTAATTGTTTATAACTTGAAGGGCTGGAAAAGCTGTGCTCTCCAATTTTGAGATAGCCTCGGTGCGCATCATCCGGAATCGAAAAAATATAAATCAGATTATACTGGGCAGTCCCCGCATATATCTGTTCATTCATCTCTGCACCTCCTCTACCACGTTTTTAAACAAGAGCGTCTCTTTTGATCTCCAATCTCTTATTTTACACAATTGCTGACCCTTCGTGTCTGTCAGGTAGCTATAGTCGATATACTCATCACTATCTATATAATCAAATAGTGATAGTTGTCGTGGTCCCCAGTCAACTTTACAGAAAGGAATAGCATAGTTAAATCCATCCATTTGCCATAAGTTCCATGAGATCACATGCGCAATACCATGTAAATCCCTTGTATCCGGTTCTTCTCCAAAGCGATCTTTGTAGTATTCTATGTAAGTATAAAAAATATTCTCACGAGCCAAGAGAAGATTGTCTCCCTGAAATTCATAGCCATATATGCTTTCAATGGCTCGTCTTGCCCAAGTCATCCATTCCTGACGCGATTCAGTGTTCTCTCCTACTACACGCAGCTTTCTATCAAGTAACCCTACTCTTTCGTCTATCGGTATTATTTTGCCCGTAACGGTATCATATCTGCTTGCAAGGTATGGTGCCTCCCCACATGTTATTTCGAGGCGTCTGGCATCAACATACTTTTTCCAAGTCTTTTTCCCTTTACTCTCAAATGGAATGCGACCCTTTATTGTCTCCCATCCTCCATGTTTTGCCTTATTAAAAACATGAGCACGGCCAAACCACTGTTCATCGATCAGATTGTTTTGTGCATTACAAACCCATGATGGGGTAAATACCTCTGCACGCTGGCGTGTGCGGTCTCTCTTTCGAGTCAATTCCTTTGCAATTCTTGGCTGGATCACTTTCGATCTGCTTCCAGTTATCTGTTCTTGTTTGATTTCCTTCTCGGCTGAATAATCATCCCCAAGCTCTGTATAGTCATCAGTGCCCCAAAGAATGTTATTCTTAGTCGTTCGGTCCATCAGGAGAATCGACAGAAGATCTTTTTCAATTTTATTTATATCGTCTTCATTAATATCAAGGACGATGTTAGCTTGCGATTCCATGCTCAACTATTTTTCTCTTTTTCTTTTATCTTCCGGTTTTCTGGCATTCTCTGGAACAAACCATATATTGCCCATCATAATAGCACCTTCTATGCGTCCCTCAGCACATAGTTTAGACACTCTTCTTCGTGATAGGTTCCACTTTTCTGCAATCTGAGAAGTAGTAAGGTATTCCATCTTATCCTCCAAAAACTGCTATGTAAAAAATCAATTATATTTTATTCCTCGCAAGGAACAGTCGCAACTGTTTTATAAGAGTCTGCTTCTCGCCCTGCTGATTGAGAGCACCATTCAGGCAAACAAAAAGAGACCTCTATAGAAACTGAACATCTCTTGAGGTCTCTTTCCTCGCCTTCCTATTTTAATATCAGCCGAGCAGTTTGTCTGAGAACTTAACCTTGATAACTTTCTTTGCAGGGATAACCATCTCGGCGCCTGTTATAGGATTACGGCCGGTTCTCTCTGCTCTCTCAGTAACCTCAGCTTTGAATGTGCCAGGGAATACTACTTTGTCGCCTGCCTTCAGTGCGTCAGCTGTTACTTCGAAGAAAGCCTTTATTGCTTCCGCAGCATCCTTCTTGCTCATTCCTGTCTTCTCTGCATACTTTTCTACGAATTCTGCTTTTGTCATTGCAATTGTCTCCTTTGTATCTTCAGTTTTAGTAAATGCCGTTTCTGCAAGGCAACCGGGGAACTTCCCGCAGCAGCCTTGCAGAGTATACGATATTTCAGAGTAAAATGCTACACTCCAATGATCATATTGGATAATCATCAGCCTTTAGCTCTGTAGACTCTTATCAGCGTCTTTCCTGATATCTTCAGCTTATTGCCAAGCGAATTGGTTCTTGGATAGAAATTGTCATGACCGGCCTGTTTAGCCTTGCCTCCTACTACAATGAATATGTGACAGCCACCATTGCTCTTGTCATACAGGACGATATCTCCATCTTTGAGGATGTTTTCGGGGATACTGCCCGAGGTGATGCTGGCCACGCATTCGTAAAGATCAGTTCTGCTTGCCAGTCTGGTCTTCTGATCTCTGTATCCTCTTGGAAAGTCTTTATCCACACCGCTGTCAACAAGACATACACCAACGAACACATCACAGCTTGCTCCATCTCTCGACGGCTTACCCCATCTGCCTCTGTGAGGATAAGCACGTTCAAGAGCCGCCGCATATGCAGGAGTAGGCTTTCCTCCGTGGTATTTCGCTTCATCCGGTGAACCGGGATATGCCAGTTGTGTCGCCTTTCTGGCTATCTTCTGTGCGTTGCTTCCCCCGCCCGGTATCATGGTCAGTCCATAGCCTGCTATCTGTGAGCTGCCAACGCTGTAGGTCAGTCTTTTGCAGGCATTCCCGCTGTTGCCCTCTATGGTCGTGATTGTTTTCCCATCACAGGTCTCAACTATCCCAACATGATCGAGCAGCCCGTCCTGTTCAAAATCGAAGAATATGATGTCGCCGGGTTTAGGCTTATAGCCTCGTCCTGCCCACCGGTGACGAGCTTTGAACCAGTTTGCTCCATCACCTACAACCGCGAACTTAGGGATTATCCCCATTTCTATATATCCGCACTGATCCGCACACCAGCTGACAAAGCAGGCACACCAGTGAACATGACTGTTGAAGCCGTACCACTTCCAGAACTTATCACCGCCGACATTACCGAGTTCACCTCTGGCGACTTCTACTATGGTGGCATCCCCGCTTCCTTCAACATAGCTTCCGTCCTCGTTGAATGCGAATGCAGCGCCGAAGAGTATCATAATCACCAGAATGACGACTGCTGCGGCGCCGCCGGCAGACATTGTGCTGAGAAGTGCTTTTGACCCCTCTGCAATGCCTTTCAGCAGTCTTCCTGTTCCGCGAGTAGCTTCCCCTGAACCTTTAGTTCCGAATACTGTGATCTGTCCCCAAAAGCCTCTTCCTGCATTTCTCTCTGTAATACGCTTTATTGCATGTTCTCTTCTGCGTCTCAGACTGATGTCTTCAGTTTTTACAGTCTTCCGGCGATTCCTGGCAGTTCTGCCCGTACTGTAACGTGATAGTTTTTTGTTTCTGTTTACCGAAGCTCTTCTGATGCGTCCCGTCAGCCTGTCCTCTTCGGCATTTTGGACAACCTCCATATCAGCAAGCTTTGCTCTTTCCTGCCTGTTTCGGATAGTCCTGATGCCCTGTTCTCTGAAGGCCTGCTGTATCCGGGTCTCGTTATCTGATGCAATTCCATTTGCTTTTGCTGGCCTTATGCTGTCATGCAGCCCCGGCTCACCGGCATCCGGAAACAGCTCTGCGCCATATGCCGATTTCTCCCTTGACTGAAGCATCATCTCTACGCCTGCTCTTGCAGCAAAAGCTGCCCCGTCACCTGCGCAGTGCTCTGCAGTATCCTGCGCATATGTGCCCGCAGACTCACTGTCATTTCTTCTTCCAATATCTGCAGCCTTGCTCCTGATCGTTTCTTCCTTCAGGTGATGCATGGAGCTTGCTGCTCTGTCCAGAGTCTTAATCGTGCCTCTGGTAACATCTCTTGTCTTTATATCCGCCACTTGTTATCCCTCCTTCCCTAAATCGGTCAAAAAAATAAGACTCCCGATATATGAGTCGCTCATGTATCCGGAGCGGATTTGCCGCTCCTTTTTCAGTTCTCCGGGGGTCTGCCTCACGAAATGGCGGTTTCTTCAGAGCTGTTTTCTCACGAAATGGCGGTTTCTTCAGGATTCAGATACTTCCTGACCATCTCATCGAAGTCTGCGTTGCTTGCAGCCACCTCACGGATCTTCCTCAGGATCTCCTGCTCGTCAGAATTGACGCGCGGCATATTCGATGGATCGCCGGGCATATTGGCATTGCCTGCAAAATAACCCTCTCCGAATTTGCTTGTCATCAAGGCGTAGAGTTTTGTATCCTTCGGGAACTTATTCTCGAACGGGACAAGGCTCGATCCGACCTTCAGCAGTCCGTGACCCGCATCCACATTTGTTATATACGACAGCTGCTCATTGGAAATGTTCAGAAGCTTCGCCAGCTCAATACGGTCTGTCGCTGCCTGATTCAGCATCACGATAAACTCGGAGTTGGAGAGCATCGTCCTCGCCGTGTACGACTGCAGCAGGTCAGCCACGTTCTGGGTGATTCCTGTACAGAAGGCTCCGTACTTACGCACCCTCTTCCACAGCTTATACAGGAACTGCGCCGAATACTCGTGCATAAACAGCAAATAAATCTCATCGATAAAGATATACGTGCGCTTTCCGGCCTGCCTGTTCTGAGTGATCCTGTTGAGGATGGAGTCCAGTATGACCAGCATGCCGATGGCTCTAAGCTGCTCGCCGAGTTCGAGTATGTCGTAGCAGATCAGTCGATTGCTGGTGTCCACATTCGTCTGCTTCGCGAAGGTGTTGAGCGAGCCTCTGGTGAAAAGCTCAAGCTCGAGTGCCAGCGAATGCGCCTCAGGCTCAGGCTGTTTCAGAAGCTCCTCTCTGAAGTCTGCCAGTGTAGGCGGCGTGCCCATATAGTTGCCCTGCTTGTAGTAGCGGTACACGTTCTCTGTGCAGCGGTCTATGATAGACTGCTGGCCCTTCTGGAACTTGTGCCCCGCCACTATCTGCTCGCAGAGCGACTGCAGGAACTGGCTCTTCTCGATGATCGGATCAGTCTCGCCATAGTCTCTCGACATATCCATCGCGTTGATGTGGTTAGGCGAGTTGGCGGATATGTTGATCACGCTTCCGCCGAGCGCTCTGACGAGCGGTCCGTACTCCGACTCAGGGTCGATGATAATGATGTCCGCATCGCCAGAAAGCATCAGATTGACTATCTCGTTCTTCGCCGTGAAGGACTTGCCTCCACCCGGTACACCGAGGATGAATGAGTTGCCGTTCATCAGTCTCCTGCGGTCTGCGATTATCATGTTCTTGGATATGACGTTGTTGCCGTAGTAGATGCCGTGACTGTCATAGACCTCCTGCACCCTGAACGGCATGAACACCGTAAGTGATTCAGTCGTCAGCGTGCGGAAGGCATCTATTCTGCGTACACCGAACGGCAGAGCAGTCTTCAGCCCGTCAAGCTGCTGATACTTCAGCACGGACATCTGGCAGAGCCTCTTTCTTACGATCGTGAGGATCTCCTCAGTATCGTTATCCAGCTGCTTCTTTGAGTCCGCCGTATGCACCAGCGTCAGCACCGCGAACATCATCCTCTGGTCTCTGGTAGTGAGGTCATCGAGGAACTCTTTCGTCTCCTTCCTCTGCTGCTCCATGTCATACGGAATCACAGCGGAGAAGTTGTTGTTCATGTTCTGCTTTCTTTGCCAATTCGTAATGTTTGTTTCTACCCCGAGCAGCCTCTGCTCGACCTCCTTCACCGCCTCGTCTGTCGGGATCGGGACTATATCGATCGACAGCATAAGGTTACGGGAAAGGTCGGTGATCTCGGCGACCATGTCATCGGATATATACGACGCATAGTCTCTCAGCAGCAGCACGCGACCGAAACGATCTCCGACTTTGAAATAGTCGGCGTTGTTCTCGTAGACATCCGGGCAGATATAGTCGCGGAAGTCGTGACCCTTTCTCATGTGATCCTTCAGATCGAAGTGATACGAGGTCTCTTCGCCGGTCCTCATGAAGTCATGGATGATGCGCAGTCTGTCATTGGCTGTCATTTCGATGCACTTTGATCCGAGCCGTGAAAAGTGCGCGGTAAGATCTGCTCCTATCCTGGCAAAGTACAATCTGGCATCCTCGATGCTCTTACGATTCACCGAGATGGTAATATACTTGTCCTGAATGATTGCATTGCTGCCGGTCGCCTTGTCGGTAAGCATGTCGTTGTACTCTTTACGGTAGACATCGAGCGGATCGCCCATCATCTTCAGCAGTATCCTGTCCTCGAAATCGAGCATGTTCAACCTGCGGTTGTTGATGGTGATCTTGGCCGTGCAACCTGAGTCGAGCGAGTTCAGAAGTTCTGAGTAGCCGAGAAACATCCCCGCCTTGTCGTCTCTTGATGCGACAGCATAATTGATGTCCGTAAACCGCCACATCTTGCTGAACTTGTTCTTGCCTGTCATGAAAACGCCGTCAGTCCAAATGGATCTGACGGGGATGATGTCCTGCACCTTTTTCGGCACAGCAAACTTTTCCTTGTCCTGTTTCAGGACGTTAGTAAGTGTTTTGATCAATTGCCATCAGCTCCTTTCCTTCGTTTCTTCTGCTTATTGCTCTTCACACCCTGTTTGCGGGTGGAATACCTTTTGTGCCTCGAACCGCGTCTGTGAAACGGCTTCTTCTTCCCATGCTCTTCACTGTCGCCCGCCATCACTGCATAGTAGTAATTGGTATTGCCAAACAGCAGCACCTTAGGGATCAGAAAGGTAGATTTGATCCATGCTGCGATGAACTTCTCAGCGGTCATGCCGTTGTACTTCAGGAATCCCAGTACTGCGAACGGGAAGGCTGCCACTATGCACAGCCAGCTGGTGGTCTCAGTCCCGAGTATGGGATTGAGACCAAGGTAGATACCAACTGCCACGCCGCACGCAAGGACAGAAAAAAAGAACTGCCTCAGCGACAGTCCGAAGAACATTGACTCCGTGTAATCTCTTATCTCCCTGTTGATGCGAACCTCCATAGGGTCTACCTCCCTTCGGCTACCATGTCACCGCGCTCACGGTCAGGATTGACCTTGTCAAGCCCGCGATCGCCTCTGCTGTAGTGATAAACATTGTCCGAGAGGATATCCTTCTCATCTACAACAGTCCTGTTGGCCTGCTTCACCATATCGCAGAGTTCCTTCTCCGTGATGCCCGGTGCATCAGGCACAAGGATGACCTCATGCACGCTCGAAGGGAGAATATAGTAGTCAGAGCCGAGAAGCTCAGCTGCCTTCTCCTTCACATCAGGGTAGAACAGAGCTGCCGCTCCGAGCGAGCCGCTTGCATTGGTCAGCACATACATACCGCCGATGTCCTCCGGCGCTATAGGCTCTTCCCTGTCGAGCAGGTTCACCCTCTCCGGGCTGAAGAGTGCGCTGCTCATGTCTATGAGCATAGCCGGCTCTGCGATTGCAGAGTTCTTCATAGCCTGTGCGAAGAGCGTCTCCTTGTCCACGCCCAGTGACTCAAGGACGTTGTTGTTGATTGCGATCCTCCAGTCGCCGCCTCTGTCCTCGCCCATGTTGATGTCTGCAATCACGGCGAGCCCGTGACCTACGCTTACATGAGGCGTGTTCATCAGGAACTCGCGGTTGCGCTTTTTCTCAAGGAGCCTGACAGTCAGGTTATCCTTTACCTTGTCGTAGCTCAGGTCTATCTCAGGCGGCTTCACGGCATTTCTCGATGCCGAGTACATATTCGCCATCTCAGTCGCGAGATACCCGATATCTGCTCCGTCCTTGTATGCCTGATACATCTCATCGACGTAAAGTGTCGGTGCAGCATCACTGCCCGGCATCCTGAAAGTCAGACCGTGCAGCTTCTGGTCGTTCATCTTTACGACTTCAACATCATCAATGATGACCTCCCTGTACACATCATCCGGCAGGTAGTCCCTGATCTCTTCCTTCATCTTCTCAATGAAATCTCTTACTTCCAGCATTTCTTGCATTCCTCCATTTCATTTTCCACAGTTTGTAACGGTACTGATCGATCCTCTTTGCTCTTGCGTTATCCACAGAGTCTGCCGGGATCATGGCAATGTCTTTAGTGATAACTTCCAAAACTGCCTCCTTTCTTAAACTCCGACTATTTCTTTCACGAGATGGTCGCTCATCTTGACCATGCCAACGAGCACAAGCATGTTGAACGCAAGCTCTCCGACATACTTCCACACCATAGTCGCCGCGGCTGCATCCTTATCCACTACCGGCGGGCTGGCTGCGAACTTGCTGAATATGATGCAGGCAAGCACTATGATCGCGCCTTCAAGGCACACTCCCGCATAGTTCTTCAGAAAACTGACTCCTACGCTTTGGGTAGGCTGTCCGGCGAATGTCGAGAGTGGTATAGGAGCTATCGCCGTGTACATATACAGGCGGAAGAATCTGCCGTATACAGTGAGTATGATGATGAATGACATCACGGTGATGAACAGGCTTCCGATCAGCGTCACAGCCCAGAGCGGGATGCTCTCGAAAAAGCCGCAGTCCTCTATCGCTGTTACCATCTCGCTCGGCAGGGTCGTCTTGGTAGCCGACCCTATGCCGGAAGCGTTCATGATCGTCCTCATCGCTCCCTGCGCTATATCGAAGAGCGCCAGCATCAGATCAAGTCCGTATGTGACAACGCCTTTTGCGATGGCGAACCTGATAAACAGCTTCAGAGCATGCTCCGGTCTCTTCACATCAGCCAGGTTACCGCAGGTCTTGACTACACCCATCAGGAAAAACAAAACGAGCAGCGCCAAACCAATGCCCTTTACTGCTCCGTTGATCTGTACGATGACGTGCCATATGCCTCCGCCCTTGAAGCTCTGAGGTGACGTGGTCAGCAGCGACCACACTTCCGCCATCTTCGTATTCCATGTGTTCAGTGCATTCTCAAGATTCTGCACTACCCAGTTGTCGCTGTCCAAACCCTGTCACCTCCCCTCCTGATTCGTCTCATATAAATCATGTGCGTTACCTCTCCTCTCTGTCGCGGTCAGCTTTTTTGCGGCGGGTTACTCCATGCTTGACCCTGTCATTCAATTCCGCTCTCTTCCCGTTATTGAACTTTTTGGTGTCTCCCACGAGGTATCCTGTGATTCGTCTTATTCGTTCGAACTCAACGCCCTCGCCGACCATGCCGTCCACATTCTTTACTCTGTTGTTCGTCATGTGCCTTCCTCCTTTCCTGCGCATAATAAACAGCCGGCACTTTCGCGCCGGCCGCCAACAACTTTATTATTTTAGCGATTATTTCTTTCCTATGATCTTTACCGCAGTTCCATACGCAAGCACTTCAGCCGCAGTGTCCATCACCTGCGATGAACCGTATCTGAGGCCTATGACTGCATCCGCACCAAGTTCCTCTGCCTCATCGACCATACGCTTCGTGGCGATCTGCCTGGCCTCGATCAGCATTTCTGTGTAGCCGACGATCTCTCCGCCGACAAGCGTCTTCATGCCCGCCATGAAATCCCTGCCAATGTTCTTGCTCTGCACTACTGTGCCCTTAACGACTCCCAGCACCTCTATGTCTGCGCCCGGGATATAGTCAATACTTAGAAGCTTCATCGATCTCTCCTCTCTTTACTTCGCCGAGTCTCTGCACCAGAGCCACGACTACTCCAACAATGATTCCGCCGAATATGATTACAAATACCGCAATCATTCCCCACGGTGCCGGGTCCTCACTGTTCGCCAATAGTACGGCGACCAGCATAAGCGCCGCGATCATTATGACTGCGATGGCGGACAGGATCGCACCGGTCCTGCGCTTTTTAACATCAGACATCTTTACATTCACAAACCTGACGCCTCCTTTCTCCAGCTCCTTCATCCGGTCAAGATAAGCGGAAGCATCGATATCCGATACGTCGTCTACTTCGTCCGACAGCATACGGCAAAGCGTTGCCATGTGATCCAGATTCTCTTTTTCACGGTCGAGCTTTTTCATGTGATCGCTCATGCATGTGTCGAAATCCAGTTCGCCGTTCTGTAGCATCCGGATGTTCTCGCAGGATATCCCAAGCTGTCTCAGAAGCTTTATCCTCTCCAGCTGCTTTGCATCCTCAAGGGTATATTCCCTATACCCGTTCTGCGGATCGCGTCTGGGTTTAATCAGCCCCTGGTCCTCATAGAACCTGATATTCTTGCTCGTCATACCCGCCAGTTCGGCGACCTGATTGATCTTCATATCACGATATCTCCTGTCTGCTTCCTTATCCTGGTCAAACGATAAGCCTTCCATAAAGTGGAAGGTCAAGCAGTTTTTGAAAAAATCATTATTTATGTCTTCTCCAGATGAATCTGACTGTTTCTTCAGCCCGGCTTTCTACAGAAAAACCCAGATTCTTATATATCTGGAACGCATACCTCTCAGGCGGGATCTCGTAGCGGATGGTCTCGAAGCCTGACTGCTGCAGATCATCCATCAGAAGATTCAGCAACTCCGTCCCTATGCCGTATTCAGCATACTGGCTCTTGAGGTTCATCTTCATGACAGCCTCTGTGCTGTCAGCATTCACTTCAGCATATGACAGTCCGGCAAGCTCGTCGCCTATTCTGGCAACGAAACGATGGCCGCCCATATGATCGACATGGTATGAATCCTCATACGGCCAGCCCTGCCTTCTGGTATTCAGGTATTCTCTAAGAGCATCTTTGTCCATTCCTAAAAACCTGAATCCTTCTCACCCATCTCTTTCCAGCCAAAGCGTATGATCGAAATTATTATAGACATTAGAGTTATCGATTCGCTGAGCACTCCTCCCCAGGATCCGATCAGCACATCATATATCAGAACAGTTGGCGACCCTATTAGCTGTGACAATCTGATCTTCTGCGCATTGTTGGTCCAGTATCCTATGCTGGTCACCGCGACTGAGATAAACGGCAGCAGGCTGATCCATCCCGCCCAGGTATATACCGTAACAGCAACCAGTAGCAAAATGATCACCGACAGCGTCACCTTGCTCTTCACCCACTTCCAGTCATTCACCTTAAGAAGCAGGATGTTCCTGATGATATTGATTATCAGGCTCAGGGCTCCGGTGTAAGCACCCATTATAAAGAACTGGATGCAGAATATGATGCAACCCGTAAGCTGGCACGCGAACAGCGCTCTATTCGATTTGATCTGATACGAGGCTATAAAGAACGCTACTCCTACGAACCCTATAGCCTGGATCGCCAGTTCACTCATTTCTCAGTCCTTATTTCAGTACGAGCGGGCTGTCTGCCGCACCTTCCCTGATTTTGTTCACTTCCTCGTATACCGCCTGATAGTCCGCAGCCGCCTGTTCATCCGAAGGGTCGAACTGCACATCTGACGGATATTCAGCGATATACATCTTCCCGTTCTTCTCGCCTATGACGCTGTAGCTCGGAAGCATCTCGTAGTCCTTGTCATCTGGATCATACGCGATGATCGACACGAGTCTCCCGCCGCAGTTAGCTTCTCTGGCTGCGACATTATAGATCGTGATGGACGTCCTGCTGTCCACAGTGTAATCCCAGCTGCTGCCGTGAGTAAGCGAGATCGTGAAATAATCAGTATCTATCGCCTTCTCATCACCGCCGCCTGCAAGCTGCAGATTGGATGCGATGTCATAGTCGTCCGAATCCTCTGTGGTCTCCCGCCCGGTCTCTGTCTGAGGCTCCGCCTCAGGCTCAGTCTCAGCCTTTGAACCGCATGCTGTCAGAGCAAATACGAGCACAAGGCTCAAAAGCATTGCAATTACTGTCTTTGGTTTAGTCATATTGTCACCGTCCTTTCGTAATAGTATATATCGAACACAGGCCTGTGTCATGTATCGGCAGCATTTCTGCTGCCTTCTGACAGTGAGTATCACTACAGATTCTCATCTTCTTCGTCTTCATCCCAGTCGTACAGATGCAGATACCTTTCAATAGTCGGGGTATTATCTCTGTCAAACGTCAGGATCATTTCCGTGAAATCGTGAAGATCCTGGTTCTTCAGGAACGCCTTAACAAGAAGCGCGAAATCTTCAGTAGCCTTGTCTATGACATCTTCGTGGTCATCATTATCGCCATAGCTGTAGTAAATCCTTCGCACGTTATTCCCGCAAAATCCGTAAAGCATATAGCTCACTTCGGCAGAGCGGTTGATATAGATCTGCACCTTGTCCATGCCGTCCCCGATCTGCAGGCGAACAGTCCTGCCCTTAGATGTGAATCTTATACAAGGGAGGCTGTTGTCCTGCAGCACCTCTGCCAGTATAGCCTCCATAAGTGAATTCGTCAGTCTCTTCTGAAATTCCGTCTTCTTCATAGATGCCTCCTATCCTGTAATCATCGTGAGTATCTCACGGGTGAAAGTTATAATTATGCCGCCCGCTACTGTCAGAAACCCATTGGCTCTCTGGCTCGGATCGTGGGACTTCAGTGATAGTCCGACCTGCATGATGCCCAGGCCGAGCAGTATGAGTCCGATGGCCCGTATCAAACTGAATATGAAGTCGCTCAGCTTGTTTACAGTGCTGATCGGGTCACCCGCAGCGTATGCAACGCACGCACACAGTATGAACGCCACTACCATTACCGAGTAGAGCACGAAGCCCAGCTTCATCGTGCTGTTGGCTCCCTTGAGATCGATTATCTTGTTTTCCTTCTTGATCATTTGCTTCCTCCATTCTTCTTAGCCTCTTCGGCTATCATCTTCTCTACGTCTGCCTCGGACAGAAGCTCATAGTCTGTCTCAGGCAGTTCAATTACTTTAGCGTTTTCTACAGCTTCCTTGATTAGCTCCGGATCGCTGACAAGTTCTATGGATGAACCCGCATCCCACGGCACTCCGTGGATATACGGCTCCATGTCTCCGTCTGTCGTCATCCGCACGTCAGGATGCTTCAGGATGTCATATTTGAGATCCATGACCGGTCTTTCTCCGCGAATAAAAAGAAGTGCGTATCTGTTGTCCAGCATCCGCACCTCGTCAGGAGTCATTAACTCCCTTCCCGTATTCTGATAATTCGTGGAATAGTTGCCGTTCCGACCGATACTCCTTCCGTATGTGTTGGTGTCTATGGTCTCCTTACCGAGCAACTCACTTACGTACTTATGTGTCGCTTGCTCGTTTCCCCCGAGGTATACGAATTCGTCCGTATTGCCTACGATGCTCTCCCACTGCTTCTCGAACAGAGCCTTCAGCTGCGCCAGGTTCTGCAGGATAATGCTGACCGACACGCCTCTGGATCTCATTACAGATAGGATCTTGTCGAAGTCATCCGGCAGTGAGACATTTGCAAACTCGTCCATGAGGAACTGCACATGCACCGGCAGGCTTCCGCCGTACTTCTTGTCGGCCACCTCGAACAGCTGCTGAAAGATTTGTGTATATAACAGCGACACAAGGAAATTGAAACTCGTGTCATTGTCTGGGATGATCGCGAACAGCGCTGTTTTTTCCTCACCCAGCTTCCACAGATCCAGCTCATCGGTTATTGTGAGCGCGGCAACGCTCTCCAGATTGAACTTTTCAAGCCTTGCCGCCAGTGTGATCTGTATCGACTTCAGCGTCTTGCCCGAGCCGGAGTGGTATGCGTCATAGTACTTCAGTGCTATGTGGTCCGGATCAGTCTTCCTGAGATCATAGAATAGAGTATCAAGCGCACTCGGAGACTTGCTGTCCTCCTCGTCCACATCACCTGCCCTCAGCATCTCCATTACCATCGCGAAGTTCTGTTCCTCCTCAGGTGCTTCGTACTTCAGATAAAAGATGAGAGCCAACAGGAGCATCTGAGCAGCCGTGTCCCAAAATGGGTCCTGAGATGTTGCGCCCTTCGGTGTCGTCGCCTTGAACAGGTTTGTCACAAGCCTCTGAACGTCATTGTCATCTCTGAGATAGACGAAAGGATTGTAGCAGTGGCTCCTCGGCATGTCTATCAGGTCAAGGACACGTACCTTATATCCTTTCTTCTGGAGCAGCCAGCCGGTGTCCCGAATTATCTCACCTTTTGGATCCAAAATCACCATGCTGCAGTTTGCCTGCATGACATTCGGTTTCACGTAAAAGCGGGTCTTGCCTGCTCCGCTTCCGCCTATGACCAGAACATTCAGATTTCGTCTGTGCTTATGAGCATCAAAGCCTATCCGCACGTTCTGTGTCAATATCTTGTTCATATTGTCAGGGCGCTGTCTGTACTTGCGGTTCACGGCTGCGGCATCGCCCCACTTTGCCGAGCCGTGTTCCTCTCCGCGCCGGTAGTTGCGGCGTGTGGATAACCATATGCCGATACCCATGACATATACAAAGAGGCAAAATAAAACAGCCTCCAGGCTGCATCTTGTCCACTCCAAATGCCACGGTTCGGCAAAGATCTCATCCATCTGAGATATGAGCTCAAATATGCTTCCCTCCCAGCATGGTGCTATCTTGAGGGCTATCCACACGACCGGCAATGCTCCGGCTACGGCTATCAGGAGTTCATCCCTGCGGCTACCTTGAGTACCCGTAGGCCGCTCCCTTCTCAGCTACCATCAGATTCCTCGGGCCGTGCTCGATGATCTTCATGATGAGATCGTCGATCGGGTCTGTGGGGCGCTTCTCTCTGATCTGCTGATTGCGTAGGAGATTGAGAGCGTTGATCAGTATCCCCTGCTCATACTCATCTATCTCCAGCTTCCTCATTCCTCTCACGGACATCACCTCGCATCTCTGTCCTCGTTAGTTCTGCTGCCGCGGCTGAGTTCAAGTGCTTCACGCACCTTCTCATCTACCCTGTCAACAGCAAACTTGATACTGCCGAGCTGCGACCTGACATCCTTCTCCTCCTTGCCCGGATATTTCTCTGTCAACTTCCCGAAGTCGATGTCAGGTGTGTCAAATCCGTAGTGCTTAGTGAGGATATATGCCGCCATGTTGGCCTCGTCCCTAACATCCTCGTGCCAGACTTCATGGAAATCCGCAAGGTGATATGTTGCCTGCTCCCTGGCGATGACAAACACCTTTGTTGCAGGATCAAGACCCGCTTTCACTCTGATGAGTCTGTCGTCAGGATCATAGTGCGCAAGCTCATCATTCGGAAGCTCCTGCACCTCCACGCTCGCAGGGTACACATTCATGATGGCCTCAGGCACTTTGCTGTAGCTCGGACTTCCGATGTCGAAATCCTTGATTGCGGTCTGCTTCACATCGAACATCTTCACTACCTTCGAAACCATGCCCATAGTGCCGTCTTCCTTCTGGAATCTGTAGGAGCTGAGTGTTCTGATGCCCTTTTCTCCTTTCAGCACTGTAACTCCGTCGGCCTTCCAGTCATCATACGAACGCACCCATGTTGCCTCAGGATTCTGCTCCATGATGAGAAGTACATTGGATACAGAGTGATTAAAGAACTGTGCCTGCTTGTCTGCATACTCCTTCAGCCTGTCCGGTGAGAGCAGCTTCTGCGTTGCATCCGACAGAAGGTCAAATACCTCTGCCTTCTCCTGCCTCTTGAGCTCGGAATACTCGTCCGGGCTCATCGTTCTGTTTACATCATTTCCTGTCATAGTTTACCTTTCCCTTCCCGGTACCTTGATCGGCACCGCCTTCGCAGCGTCCTTCGCTGCATCTATGCCTCTTGAGACCACATCCTTTGCAAGTTCCTTCGCCTTCTCAGCCTTCCCTCTGGCTATCTCCGCCTTATACAAATTCAGCTTTTCTCTGACTGACGGTCTTTCAGTTTTCCCAGGGAAGCCATTTGACGGGCTTGCTTGCGTTGAGCTTGGCTCTGACAGAGGGTCTCGACCTGTCTTTGCCAAAGAGGGGTTTACCTGCGGTTCTTCCTTTTTCGGTCCGCCCATGATTCGCCGCCCCTCTCGCGGCTCCTCATCGTAAGCAGGCGGAAGACCGCGCTCAGGGTCGGGCTGCATGCTCTCATCGACGACCTGCATGCTCTCAGGCGCGGCCACCCTGCTCTGATCGCCGGCCTGCCCGCCTCTCAGTGCCTCCTTCACTGATTTATCCTTCGGGAACAATTTCTCTTTGTCCTTCTGGATCTCCAGTGACACATCAGCGCGGTTGACTGTCGCCAGCTTGAAGCGCTCCGTGATCCTCTGGATCTTGCTTGCGTCCTCGGCTCTTGCGATGACATCCACTGCGGCATTAGGGTCAGCGTTCTTCCTGTCCTTCAGCACGCAGTAGAGAACGCCGTATCGCTTCGCCTCCTGAGAGAACTTCGGCAGATCCTTGTTCGTGATCGTGTAGACCTTGAGTTCCTTGCCGGACTTCAGCATGGAAGTCAGTCTCGCCTTTCCCTTTGTCTTCTGCTCTTCCTTTAGAGCTGCGTACAAAAGAAGCGCGATGTTCTTCGCGCCTGCTCCTGATATCTTAGCCGCTACCTCCACTCCTTCAAGTGACAGCCTCACGACCTGTTCAGCTGCATCTCCTCCCGGATTCATTCAATCATCTCCCTTCACTACTCGCCTTTCGGCTTCTTTCTGTTTCTTTTACCTATCTCACCGACACTGTTCCGCCGTTCCTCACTGTAAGGTGCTGTGAGTCTGATCTGGAGCCTCGTCTTTTCAAGCTCATATGTCATGCTTCCGAAATCCTTATCCTCGTTGCTCATGGTGCAGAGCCCAGGATGCTTCTTCGCAAAAGATTTCAGCCTCTTCTTCAGATCGGCGTTGAATGTGTAAATGACTACAGGCCCGTCGGTTTCATCAAAACGGATAATCGTCTCTCTTTCTTCCTTCGATACTCTCTTAGCCAACTGAAACCTCCTTTCCTATGTCAGCACATTGTTTTTTGCCGCTTAATCAAGCCGGGCGACCCGTATATCTTCTTTCATATTTCATCTGCAAAAAGCAATGTCACGACATTCGATTCTGCGGAAATACGCCCCGAAATATGACACTATTTCTGGGGTACTACCTCTCCTTCTCGCGCTGACGGTCTCTGTCGATGGTCTCAATATTCTCCCGCACATGAGCAGAACGCTCCTGCACCTGCCCGCACACCTTCAGCTCTCTTCTGAGTTCTCTGATCTCCGTCGTCAGCTCCATCGCCTTCCCCCTCGCCGCAGCCTTCTCGCTCTCAGGCAGATCACGTCTCGCCCTGTTTCGCATATCATTTCTTTCTGCCAGCAGATCAGTCATCTTCGCTTCTATATTCTCCATAAGCAGCGAAAGATCCTCGTTGGTGCTCACATGGTACTTGCAGAGCAGCTTTGCCTGCTCAGAGTACTGATCACACTTCAGAAGATCCTCCTTCAGCAGTATATGGAGCTTCATAGGGTTCTGCCGGTATTTCGGAAGATAACCCAGCTCATAGCAATAGCGGAGATAGAGTTTCTCCAGGCCGCTTCGTCCCATGATGCGGTCGATGCGCCGGCGGAGATTGTAGTGTGCGGGCATCCGGTAGTTCTGCCTTAGTCTCTCCTGCCTGACTGAAGGATCGTTTTCATAGATGCGACGCTCGATAGCCTCACGTGTGTAGTTCTCCCCAAGCTGATGGATACGGATCGCTTTCTTCCAGCCGGGCGGCGTGATCGTCCAATACTTGCGCTGCGGGTCGAAGCGGTAGTTATAGCCGCGCTTCCTGAGTTCCGACTTGAATTCCTCGATGGTCAGGCTGAAAGCAACTGACTCATCGATCGCCTGACGCGCAATGTTGTACCTTGTCGGCATACCTGCCTTTTCCATCTTGTAAACATACTGGCTGACGCCTTTTCCTTTCGGGTTCTCCACGATGGACAGGCCTCTCTCCTGACAGATGCGGTCTGATGCCTCTCTGAGCTGCCTATAGGTATCCTTGCAGTCGTGGAATTTTCCTCCGTCCTTGAAGGATACCGAGTTGATCACAATGTGGTTATGAACGCACTTTGTGTTGACATGCGTTGCGACCACCATCTGGAACCGGTCTCCCCAGAGTTCCTTAGCAAGCTGCACTCCGATTGCGTGCGCCTCGTCAGGCGTGACCTCGCCTTCCCTGAAGCTCTGGTAAGCATGATACGCAACGTTGCCGTCATACTTGCCGAATCTCATCTTGACTGTATCGAACTGATCGCGGGCGAACTCAACGCTGCAGTTGATGCCGGATGTGTAGTAGAACTTCTCAGTCTTGTCCTCATTGGTCGTATATGCGATCACGTCCTGCAGAGCCTGCTTCTCCGGCTCAGAGAACTCGCGCTCGGTCTTCTCCGGATTCGCTATATACTCAAGCGGGCTTCCGGCCTTGCCCCGAATGTTCCATATCTTCGTGACAGCCATCAGACATCACTCCTTTTCGGTCTGAGGAACGCTTTCTCTATAGCGTTCTCGAATGCTCTCCACTTTCTCGCCTCAGTCATGACAGCGATCATATCAACGGAGTTGTCTGTCTTCATGGCAACCTCGTCGATCTTGTCGGCAAATTCGCGGATGATCTCCATCGCGGCGTAGAATCTCTCGTCTACAACCACAGGAGCCTTGTTCATGATCAGCCTGCGTATATATGCCGAGTCAGACATGCACGCAGCTGCAGCTCTCTCCTGCAGCGTATTGAATTCCTCTTCGCTCAGTCTCAAATGTTTTTCTCTGCTCATCTTCATCTCATCTTGCTTCTCCTTTCCATCGTGATCCACATTGTGGCCACATCATCATTTCTTCGGTCAGTCGGGGGTTTGGGGGCTTGCCCACCAAGGTTGCCGGGGGGCGTTTGTGGACGCTTCGGCAGTGCTTGTTATTTCGATGCGACGACCCTTCTCCCCCTGTGTCGCCCATTTTGTCCACAACAGCCGGTCTTACCGTTCCTGCTCTCTGCCATCTTTTTCCGGCATATATCTGACAACCTGGATGCCGTCATCTGTGCGGTAAAACATCTCCGGCTTATCAAATTTCCGCCTCATTTCTTCT
>CACZGY010000006.1 GCA_902780815.1 uncultured Eubacteriales bacterium | reverse complement strand
ACCAGCGTAGACGGCAGTCTGCGTCTGACTTCCGCACGCTTTATATACGGGTTCTGCTCAAGGAATTCCCTGGTTTCCTTGATGTTGGCCTTGTAAATGATGTTGCGGCCGGATGTTGCATGTCCTATGTTGATTATTTCTTCTGCCGTGTAGTGCGAATTGCCCTTTACCTCAATGGCATCTATCGTAAATAACCCGGAATTCGAAATAATGAACCATGCTATCGAAAGGAAAACAACACTCAGCAGCACATAGAACCGTGTTCTGAAGAGGTTTTTCTTTCTCTGCTCGTAACGCCTTCTGGCCTCCTGCTTCTTTGCCAGCTCACCCATTTCAGGATGATTAGCCGGGAGTCCGTAGCGGGTCTTTTTGCCGCCCCCGTCATCGCTGACGGATTCACGCTCCATGACCTTTGTTTCAGCTGACAGGACAGCACGTCTCGCTCTTTCAGCTTCTTTTGCAGCACGCTCTTCCTCTGGGTCCGGCTCTCTGTAGACCTCACCCTTTGGAACCACAAAGGTGTATGTGATGTCGTCATCATCAGGCAGACCTGTCTCAGCGTATACCGGCTGGTCTACCAGCGGTGCTTTATTTAATTCGTCGGTAAAGCTCCTGCGGTCTGCAATTATTGTCTTCGCAGGCTCCGTATCTGCAGCATCTTCCGGTTTCTCCGCATCTTCCGGTTCATCTGCAGGTTCAGGCTCCACCATAACAGGCTCCGGTACCGTCTCCGGATCTTCATCCTCAGGCTCTCTGTATATCTCGCCTTTAGGCACGACAAAAGTGTATTGGATGTCATCATCCACTACACTTTCAGCAGCCGGCTTCATCTCTTCAGCCTTTGTCTCAATGCCTTCTTCGTTATTCTGTATGACGGTTTCCTTGTTATCTTCCAAATACTTTACCTTTTGCAGGTCTGTACGACCGTGTTGTATATGATGTCAGTCGCTTCCACCGGAGCTATGCTGCGGCTCGCCTTCTTCATGGCTTCCAGCTGCTCCCTGTCTGCATCGAGTCTGCGGACTTCTTCCATTACCCTGTCCGCGGTATCTGCATTCTCTCTTACTATTACCGCGCCTCCATTGTCTGCTACGGCCTTTGCATTGTAATACTGATGGTCGGCGGTTACATTCGGTGACGGGATAAATATGGCTGCTCTTCCGGCCATCGTGACCTCGGCGACAGAGAGAGCTCCGCTCCTGCTTATTGTGAGATCGCATGCAGAGAGCTGTGCCGGCATATCGTTTATATATGCGCTTATCCTGACATTTGATGGGCTGAAGCCCTCTTTAGCCAGGCGCTTGCTTATTTCATCGTAGTATTCCCTGCCGGTCCCCCAGATCACAGTGTATCCGTCCCTGCCGGCATATTCTCTGGCGATCGCTTCGCCGATGCGGTTGGTGGTCTCTGAACCGAGACTGCCTCCGAATACCATAATGACGAAGTCGTCTTCCGGTATCCCGAGCGCCTTCCTGTCTTCAGAACGGTCTCTGCCGTCAAACTCTGCTCTGACAGGATTTCCGCTGTAAATTATATTGTCTTTATTTTTGAAGTGCTCTCGCGCGGATTCAAATCCGAGGAACACTTTTCTGGCATTACGTGCGCCGAGTCTGTTGGAAACTCCCGGGAATCCGTTCTGTTCATGCAGATATACCGGAACCCCGAGCTTTCTGGCTGCCAGCACTACCGGCACGCTCACGAAGCTTCCGGTGCTGATGACAGCATCAGGTTTGAATTTCTTCATCAGTTTTATGGCATCACGCCTCCCGTTCAGCGTCCTTCTGATGGTAGTCGCGAGCCTGACCGGATTGCTGCGGTCAAACCATGTGGAATCGACCTCGTACAGCGTATAGCCGTGTGCCGGGATTATCTGGCGTTCGAGGTCTTCGCCTTTGGCGATGTATATGACTTCACCGGACGGATCTTCCGCCCTGAACTTGTCTCCTATCGCGAGTGCCGGATATATATGGCCGCCGGTACAGCCTCCTGTCAGAACGATCTTCATGCCGCGGCCTCCGCTTTTACCTTTGCTTTTCTACGGGGTACCCGTTTTTTAGACACATTAAGCACTATGCCCATGGCTATCATGAACGACCAGATGGACGTTCCTCCATAGCTGATGAACGGCAGCGTGATACCAGTTGCAGGCATCGACGATGTAACGACAGCCACATTGATGACCACCTGCAGTCCGAGCATTACGCCTACTCCTGTTGCAAGATAGAATCCGAGCCTGTCCTTTGCTTTCAGAGCTACCATGAATATTCTGAACAACAGGATGATATATACGAGCATAAGAGCCGCGAATCCGATATATCCGAGCTCCTCTCCTATTACAGCGAGAATAAAGTCGTTCTGCGGCTCAGGCAGATAGAGGTTCTTGGCGATGCTTCGCCCGAATCCGAGGCCTCTGAGGCCTCCGTTGCCCAGAGCTATAAGTCCCTGCGACACCTGATAACCGCTGCCCTGGAAGTCCGCAAAAGGATCGCGGAAGCTCGTTATTCTGTCATACCAGTGGGCCGGTGTCTTCGCTGCCATGATATACATGTAACCCGCTATTGCGCCGCCTGCCGGGATCGCGAGGAACAGATAATTGAGTCCGGCTACAAGCATGATAGCTATCATGATCGCCACGATTACGATAGCCGTCGAAAGGTTAGGCTGTTTTACGATCAGGTAGAAGTGGATGCCCATTATGGCAACCAGGACGATCAGGCCTTGCGGCGTGCGTATGTTGCTCGGATTCTGTATAAGGAAGCACGATGTGAACACGATCATAGCTACTTTTGAGAACTCACTCGGCGTTACGCCGATGCCTCGTATGCCTCGCTGAGCTCCGCCTACGGTGGAACTCGTCATGATTACCAGCACGAGCAGCACTATTGAAATCAGCACGATCAGGTAGCTGACCTTCATGTATATGTGATAGTCAATATTGGCGACTATCAGCATTACAAACAGTCCGGTCCCGACCCAGAGCAGCTGTCTGAGCAGATAGTATGTAGGGTCCGGATGAGCCGTGTTTATTGTCTGGTAATAGCCCGCACTGAACACCATCGCGACTCCGAAAAGTGACAGCACTATAACGAGCACGACTACTCCGAAGTCGTAGCCGCTCACGACCCTGCCGAGTCCGCGTCCGAAGTCCCTCGCCTCTTCTACGGCGCTGGTCCTTTTAGCTTCGCGTCTGTTCTGCCTGATGGCCCTGCGCGTTGCCGCCTTCTCGGCTCTCGTCATTTTCTTTTCTACTTCAGCATCTCGTTTATGCATTGTTTGAAGTGTTTGCCTCTTTGTTCAAAATTAGCGTACATGTCCCAGCTTGCGCACGCAGGCGAGAGGAGAACTTTCTCTCCCGGTCTGGCTAGTTCAGCAGCCTTGCGCACACACTCAGGCATGTCCTTGCAGTTATAAATATTGGTGAAGCCGGCCTTTCTGGCAGCCTCTTCTATTATAGGTGCATCCCTTCCCAGAAGGATCAGCGCTTCAACAGCTCCTTCGAAGTGATTTACAAGATCTTCAAAGTCCTGGCCTTTGCCGTCTCCTCCGGCGATGAGGATTATTCCATCCTTTAGAGCCTTGATCGCGATCACGGCTGCATCCACGTTAGTGCCTTTTGAGTCATTGTAATAATCCACTTCATCGACCCTTCCGCAGAATTCGATGCGGTGCTCCACTCCCGGGAACTCTCTGATCACAGCGGATATCACTTCAGGCTTTATGCCCGCGTAGAAAGAGATTGCTGCAGCTGCGAGCACGTTTTCTACGTTGTGGTCGCCGATGATACGGAGATCAGACTTGTCACAGATGAAGTGTTCGCTGCCTTTAAGGTCCTTTACGATAATCTTTGTACCGTCAAGATAAGCTCCCTTGTCAGGTTTTACCTTTCTGCTGAACGGAATCACTGTGGCACTTGTGTTTTTCGAAAGTCCGAATGCCTGCTCATCGTCCAGATTTATTATCAGGAACTCATTTTCCGTCTGATTTGCAGCCACCTGAGCCTTTGCAGCCCCGTATGCTTCCATAGTACCGTGTCTGTTCAGGTGATCAGGCGTGAGATTGAGAATGGCTGAAACTACAGGTCTGAAGTCAACGGCTGTCTCGAGCTGGAACGATGATACTTCGGTCACAAGCCAGTCCTTACCGGTGCTGCCCATGGCTTGAGTTACTACCGGATTTCCTATATTGCCCACGACCGCCGTATTACGCCCTGAGGCCTTGAAAATCTCGCCTACCAGTGTAGTTGTCGTCGTCTTGCCGTTTGTGCCTGTAATAGCCACAAAATTGCCTTCTCCGAGTCTGTACGCAAGCTCCAGCTCACCGATTATCTCGGTTCCGGCATCTCTGGCCTGCTGGATATAGTCGAGCGTTGTCGGCACACCCGGGCTGAGCACGAGCATGTCATATGCGGTCATATCTTCAGGCACGCTGCCCAGATATGCCCTGATCTCCTCATTCTGCATATACTGCAGAAACTGCGTATCGAGCTTGTCAGGAGTCTTGGAGTCCTGGATGGTTACTACAGCGCCTGCTTCCTTAAGAGCCCTTGCCGCAGCCTTGCCGGATTTACCAAGGCCTACAACCAGAACATTGCGTCCTCTGAGTATCTGTTTATAGGTTATTCCCCTTTTCATTATGTTTTGCCTCTTTTATCAATTAATCTAACGGACCGAGAAGAATGCTATGACGCAGCAGATGAAGGTGAAGATGCAGAATACGCGTACCACCTTCGTCTCATGCCAGCCGCCCAGTTCGAAGTGATGGTGGATCGGCGCCATCCTGAACACTCTCTTGCCGCCTGTTTTCTTGAAATATGTTACCTGGATGATCACGGACAGGGCTTCGATCACATATATGAGACCCGCAATCGGCAGAAGCCATTCCATACCGCCGACTATAGCCATTGCCGAAAGAACTCCGCCAAGCGCCATCGAGCCTGTGTCTCCCATGAAGATCTTTGCCGGATAGTGATTGTAAAGGAGGAACCCTATGAGAGCTCCGAATACGGCTTGTCCGGCAACAGCCATAGGCTCGTTGCCGCCGTTCACTGTCATGCCGACAATCGCGAATGTACATGCCACGATCGAGGAGGTACTGGCAGCCAGACCGTCAAGTCCGTCGGTGAGATTTACTGCGTTGGCCATTGCCACCTCTATAAACACCACGAAAGGAATAAACAGTATGCCGAAGTCGACAGTCTTTCCGAAGAAAGGTATCAGCATTGTAGTGCCCTCTTTCACCATCATGAAGATAGCGAGAGCCGCACCGAATGCCACCTGGAGTATCAGCTTCTGTTTCGGTGTAAGACCTTCGTTCTGCTTCTTTGCGACCTTGTTGTAATCATCGATGAACCCTATCGCTCCGAAAGCATACATGCTGAGAAGTATGGCTATCTTTCCGGTCGTCATGCTTCCTTTAAGGAACATGCTTGCCACAACAGCGACAGTGATTCCGATAATAAATGCCAGGCCGCCCATGGTAGGTGTTCCCGCCTTGCTCAGGTGAGCCTGCGGACCTTCCTCCCTTATGAACTGTCCGAACTGCCTGTGCCTGAGCAGCGGTATCATCCTCGCTGTCACCAGCATTGAAACCGCGAATGCGATCGCAGCAATAAGTCCGTATACCCCTATCCCGTGACTAATACTCATCTGATCTTTTTAAACTCCGTTCTGCCGCAGATATCACTCGCTGTAGATATATACGACTGTATCTTTATCAACTCTCGTACCTGCCTTCGGATACTGATCCATAACCACGAATGACTGGGTGCTGTGATCCTCAGGTATAACTTTATATTTAAGCCCGTATACGCCGATGTTATGAATAGCGTCCTTGCTGTCCATTCCGGTCACATCAGGCACTTCTACGGTGTTTTTCTTGGCTTCCTTCTTTTCTGCCTTTGTCAGCTTGCGCTCTACGCCCAGGTATTCAAGGGATTTTTCAGTGATTTCCTTTACTATAGGGCCGGCGGTATAAGCACCGTACTGGATCTTCGTAGGCTTGTATACGATGACGATCATCGAAATGACAGGATCGTCCATAGGAGCCATTGCCACAAAGGATGTATTTGTATCATTGCTGTACTTTTTATTTGCTACACGGTTCGCGGTACCGGTCTTTCCGCCTACTCTGTAACCAGGGATATATGCCGTGGTTCCGCCTGCATCCGATACGTAGTATTCCATCATGTCGCACATCTCGGCTGCGGTCTCCTCGGATACGACCTGTCTCACTTCGGTATCAGGTATCTCCTCCACGGTCTTGCCGTCTGAGTCCACGATCTTATTTACGATCTTAGGTTTCATGAGGACACCGTTGTTTCCGAGGCTGTTTACCGCGCAGAGCACCTGTATAGGCGTGATAGCGATACCCTGGCCATATCCCGTAGTGGCAAGGTCAACATCACTCATTGTAGCCGGGTCCTTGACGATCGAGAGGCCTTCACCCGGAAGGTCAATGCCCGTCAGATCATTGAAGCCGAAGAGGTCGATGTAGTTATAGAAAGTATCGGCTCCCATGTCGAGAGCAACCTTGGCAAGAGCCGGGTTGCAGGAGTTTCCGACAGCTTCCTTCAGCGATTGTTTTCCGTGAGTGTGCAGGCAGTGCAGATAATAGCCTCCTACCTTGATAGCTCCGGTACATTTATATTTCGAGTTCTTATCAGCGCTTCCTGAATCAAGAGCTGCAGCAGCAGCTATCAGCTTGAATGTGGAACCAGGCTCATAGACATCGCTGACGGCTGTGATCTTCCACATGTTGCTGAGGTACTCTGTCTTCTCCTTGTCAGTCATCTCCTTGAATGCCAGCTTATCTTTAGGGTCAGCCGGCTCATTGGAATCATTCGGGTCATATTCAGGAGTCGTTGCCATGGCGAGGACATTTCCCGTCTTCGGGTCCATGACGATGCAGGTCACAGCCTCTGCTCCCGTTCTCTTCATACCTGTCTGAATAGCATCTTCAACAAAGTGCTGAATGACAGAATCGATCGTGGTCACGATGCTGTATCCGTCCTGCGCTTTGTAGTATCTTGTTTTGCTGTTTGACAGCGTATCGCCGTTATTGTCTGTCGTCCTGACCGTTCTTCCCTTTATGCCCGCAAGTGTGGCATTGTATTCGTACTCCAGACCTGAACGTCCTGCATTGTCCTTGTTTACTCCGCCGAGCACCTGCGCCGCGAAGGCGCCGTTAGGATAATATCTTGCTGCACGTGTCTTTACTACTACATCATCCCCGAATTCGTTCTCTGCCGCTTCCACCTGCTGTCTGGTGAGTCCTTCACCGAGAAGTACAAGGTTCTCTTCTCCTTCAAGGATAGCCTTCACCTCAGCTGCATCCTTGTTTGTCAGATATGCGAGCCTGAGTATCCTCTTTGCCTTATCGTCTGCACTGATGCTTTCATCTTTATATATGTACTGCGTATACACATACAGTTCATATTCAGTCACAGTCTCGGCAAGGGTGTTCATGCGCGAGTCATATATTGCTCCCCTCTGAGGAGCAATCTCGGTATCTACTTTCTGCATGTCCGCAGCCATAACCTTAAGCTCGTCGGACTTGTATATCTGCCAGTATCCCATGCGGAAAATAAGCGCAAAAAGGAGCAAAAGAATCACGCCAAAACCGAACGCAAGGCGGTTGCGGTTTTTGGAGGTGATCAAATCGCTGTTGTCCTCAAGGGCTTTTCTTCTTATTTTTTCTCTTTTTTTATCTGTATTCATACTTCCTCATTTGAGCATACATATACGGATATACTATACCACATATGGTATTCGGATTTAAAGAGCGATACTGTATTTAGGAAGAAGCAATCTTATAAAAAATGCCACCGAACCGTCGCCGGATCAGTGGCATCAGTATATCTGCGCTATGTGTTAATTGTAGGCTTCACTCCTTATGGCAGCAGCAAGATTATTTACCTCAGATTCAGCATTGCCCAGTTTTACGACGTTCTCGGTCGATGGATATACCATGCCGAACTGCTGTGTCGCTACGTTTTCGATCCTGGTGACTCTTGTCTCTTCTACGATCTGGCTCTGCAGTGAGTCGATCTCTGCCTGGAGGTATTCGTTTTCCCTTTCAAGGATATTGTTCTCGTGCTGGATGATCGCTGCGTACGATCTCATTCCGACAAGTACGAATATACCGATCATTACGATAGTCAGTATCCTGACTGCACTTCTTCTGTCAGCTCTGACTCTGTCCTCTCTGATTCTCTGTGCTCTGCTCTTCATGGTCGTAAGTCTCTTTCGAAGTGTGTGTTATTTATGTTACAGCTTCTCGAGCACTCTGAGCTTTGCGCTCCTGGCTCTCGGGTTTGTCTCAGTCTCTTTCTCCGAAGGTGCTATCGGTTTTCTTGTTACCCTTTTTACATCGGCTACCTTGCCGCACACGCATACCGGAAAGTCTTTCGGGCATGTGCACGGATCCAGTCTCCTTTCGAACTCCGTCTTTACTATCCTGTCTTCGAGTGAGTGGAAGGTTATTATCGCTATCCTTCCGCCGCTTTCCAGAAGATCCGGAAGCTTTTCGACTGCCTCCCTCAGGTGGCCGAGCTCGTCGTTTACTTCGATCCTTATTGCCTGGAATGTTCTCTTGGCCGGATGCGGTCCCGTGCGTCTTGCTTTTGCAGGTATGGCTGCTTTTATGATCTCTGTCAGCCTTCCTGTTGAATCTATCGGTGACTCCGCCCTTTCTCTGACGATGAATTCGGCGATCCTGGATGCCCAGCGCTCTTCACCGTACTCCCTTATCATCCTCGTGAGCTCGTCTTTGCTGTAGCCGTTCACTATGTCGTAGGCCGTGAGTCTGTCCGAATCATCCATCCTCATGTCGAGCGGAGCATCCTGCATGTAGCTGAAGCCTCTTTCGGGATTGTCAAGCTGGTATGAGCTGACTCCCAGGTCGAGCAGTATGCCCTGCACCTTTTTACCTGCGGCCTCTGCGATCGCTTCCACATCGCTGTAGTTGGCATGTACGAATCTTTTTTCGCAGCTGTACTCTTCGAGTCTCTTCTCCGCTGCCGCAAGTGCTTCGCGGTCTCTGTCCACCGCTATCAGCAGGCCTCCCTCAGTAAGTCTCTGACATATCCCCGAGGAATGACCGCCTCCTCCGACGGTGCCGTCGACATAAATGCCGTCCGGCTTTATGTCCAGAGCCTCCATCACTTCGTTAAACAGAACCGGTACGTGTTCGAATTCCATGAGGAGCCCCTTTTATATGCTGAATTCTCTGAGCTTGTCAGTGAACTTGCTGTCTTTCATCTTCTTCGCCAGGTCGAAATCCGCTTTGGTCTCTGCGCTCCAGATCTCCACTTTGTTCATGGCTCCTGTCGTCACCAGATCCTTTGTGATGTGAGCGTATTCCCTGAGATTCTGCGGGATCTTAATCCTTCCCTGACCGTCCAGTTCGCAAAGCTCTGAATTTCCGAAGAAGTCTCTGATGAACTCACGGAAGTCTGCGTCAGACTGCGGAAGCGCAGCTATCTTTGCAGCCATCTCTTCGAAGTCCTCCATCGTGTAAATATAGAGGCACTCGTCGAAGCCTTTTGTGAGCATGCACTTACCGCCCAGCTGGTCCCTGAATCGTGCAGGTACGGCCATCCGGTTCTTATCATCTATTTTGTTGGTGTAAGTGCCTAAGAACATCTTTTCCTTGAAATTTCAGGGTTTTGCGCCCTCGTTACTAAACTTGGCGAAAGGTTTGACAAGTAGATTTTACCCCACTTTTCCCCACTTTTACAAATAAAAATCTTATTTTTTGTTATGATTTCCCCACTTTTTTGTGTAAAGTTGCCTTTACAAAGCCGAATTTTGAAAAAATAAAAAAGCAGACACAATATGTAGTGTCTGCTTTACATTTCCCTAACAATATGTAGGTAAAGATATCTTTACATTTTTTGAGATTGTGCCACCACGCAGGTGCTGCCACAAGATGTTGTTTTGCCTAAAGCACAGGGCCTCCGCTGACTCCTATTACCTGTCCTGTGACAGAGGAAGCATCGTCTGAAGCAAGGAACAGCATTGTCCTGACGGCACCTGCCGGATTTCCTGCTGATATGCAGTTTGCTCTGATACCCGAAAGACGGGTCTCTTCAGCAAGTGCCTTTGTAAGGCCGATAACGCCTGCCTTAGCGGCTGAATACGCAGAAGCGCCTGTTTCTTCGCACATCGGTCCTACAGTGATGATACAGCCGCTCCTGCGGCTTATCATCGCGGGCAGAATGTATCTGATACAGTAGAACACCCCGCTGAGGTCGGTGTTTATAACCTCTTCCCATTTGCTGATGTCCATATCAGATATGAGTCCCTGACCTGCTATCGCAGCGCTGCATATGAGAACATCTATCTGCCCGAGCACCGATACTGCCTTGTCGACAGCTATCTTTACCGAGTCATGATGCTTTACATCGCATCTCACCGGAGTCGCCCCCGTCTCCTGCCTGAGCAGGTCGGCTTCTATCTCTGACTTATGATATGTGAATACCACCTTGTGGCCGGCGGCAGCAAACTGTCTTACAGCTTCAGCCCCTATGCCGCGCGAGCCGCCTGTGATCAGTATGTTAGCCATGCAGTGTCACTCTCCTCCCTCAAGGAACTTGTCGACTTTTTCCATGGCCTTGCCTGCAGCTTCGCTGACATCAGACATTTCAAACTTTCCGTTTCCCAGAGTGCTCGGTTCGCCGCCCGCAGCGATTCGCTCCTGCTCAAGTCTTTCCTTCTCGAGTCTGGCTTTCTCTTTTTCCTTTTCCCTTTTAGCTTTTCTGATGCTGTGTCTGATCATAAGGAACAGTATCAGCAGGACAGCTATAACGATACCTGTTACCGTGAAACCGAAGCTCGCTTCAGCCTTGAAGCGTCTCCAGTTTAGTCTGATGAACATGGCAGCCACTGCTATTGCCAGCAGCATTATGATGATCAGATATACTGTCGCATTACCCTTCTTGTTGTTTTTCATACGAGTTCTCCTCTGTCGGCTTTCTCCTGCTCCTCAGGAGTCATCTTTGTTACTGTGACTCCGAAGAATGCAAGGACGAAGCAGATTACAGGCATTGTGTAGTTGAATACAGCCCATGGTGCGTACTGCGACCACAGAACGCCGAGATTTGTAGCGATGAATACTCCGCATGTGTTCCACGGAATGAGACATGACGTAACTGTGCCGGCCGATTCCAGAGCATTGGACAGGCTCTTAGGATGTATACCCTTTTCCCTGTAAGCAGGTGCAAACATGCGGCCCGGAATAAGAATCGAGATGTACTGCTCAGCCATTATTGCGTTAGCAAATATAGCTGTGAACTCCGTTGCTCCGACGAGAGCCGCAGGACCTTTTACGACCTTGAGGAGAGCTTCGATAATGACCTCCATCTGGCGTGTTCCCTCCATGATGCCTCCGAACATCATAGCCATCATTACCATAAGTATGGAGAATGCCATGTTCAGCAGACCTCCTGAGGAGAGCAGATCATTCAGTGACTCGATCTCTGTTTCGCACACAAATCCATTGAGCGAAACATCAAGCATTGCGCCGATCGTAACACCCTGCTGGCAGAATGGAGCAAGGATAAGAGCTGTTATAAAGCCCAGTGTGATTCCCGGGATCGCCGGGACCTTTAATGCTATTGCCAGGATAACCACAATCGGCGGCAGCAGCAGAACAGGGCTTACATTGAAGTTGTCCCTGATACCATCCATGATGATGACAGCCTGCGAGCTGTCTACTGTTCCGGATGACACATGCACGAATCCATATACTCCGAAAAAGACGAGAGCAATCGCATACGCCAGTATAGTTGACTTGAGCATGTACTTGACGTGTGTGAATACATCGGTGCCGGCCATGGCCGGTGCGAGATTCGTTGTATCAGAGAGCGGTGAAAGCTTGTCTCCGAAGTACGCCCCGGAAATGACGGCTCCGGCGGTAGGACCTACCGGCATGCCGAGTCCTGCTCCGATGCCTATCAGAGCCAGACCCATGGTTCCCATGGTTCCCCAGGATGTACCTGTGGCGAGAGATGTGATCGAGCAGATCAGCACCGCAGCTACCAAAAAGATCTTTGGTGAAAGAAGCTTCAGTCCGTAGTAGATCATGGTCGGTATGGTTCCTGACAACAGCCATGCTCCGATCATCATTCCGACTATGGCCAATATCAGCATGGACTGCATGGCCTTGGAAATGCCATCTATCATCATCTGCTCAATGTCTGCCCACTTATAGCCGAGCGTCATACTCACTACAGATGTTATGATGACTCCGATGAACATCGGAATGTGCGGATCAGCTCCGAATCCGACGATGCCGATCATCATGACCGCGATAAGGCCGAGCATCGATATGAGCGCGTGCAATATCGTAGGTCTTTTGATTTCGCGTTCTTCTGTAAAAATGTTCCTCATTGTATTTTACTGACCTTTCTATAATTAATTACAGCCCTTACAGCCCGTTTCGGGGTCCGAATTATAATCCATGGTATATAATACACTATATATTGTGTATTTTACAAATTTACACCACAATTTCAACATAAACTTCTGTATTCTCAACAAAAGCCCGTTCAGCCTTACTGAACGGGTTTTGTGTAATATGCATAAACATATACTGATTTAAGACTGATTCAGAAGCGCAAATGATATCTGTAAGTATAACGCAGTGTCGTCATCTTTCAGGTCGAGATCAGTCAGTTCTTCAATTTGTTCTATTCTGTGCAGCATAGTGTTTCTATGTATAAACAGTAGCTCAGCAGATTTTTTAATGTTTCTATTGTTCTTTATTAATACTTCAAGTGTTTTCACGAAATCCGTATTCCTTTCCTTATCGACCTGTTTTAGCCGTAAGATAGCCGGATGAACGATACTTTGTAAGATTTCCTTATCTTCGACCAAATCGAAAAAGTCAGAAATAAATACATCTTGATATCGATTAAGGACACCTTCTTTTCCTAACTCAAGGGCCTTGTCTGCCTGCCGGTAGAATTGCAGAAAATATTTCAAATCACTAAAGGGGTTGCTGACCCCTCCTCTTATTCGATTCTTTTTCAGTAGCTTCTCCAGTGCTTTATGTTGACTATCCTCAATTGTCATTTCTGTTTTTAAGGAAATAAGTCCTACCACACGATCCTTATGAATAGCCGTGATGGACTCCGGGAAAATGTTGATGATCTGCTGGTTTAATTCATCATTATGATGCTTTTGATCACGACTATCCAAACAGATAACTGCCATTCGTTTGTAATCCGGGACAGATTCTTTTTTCAGGACATCTTCCACATCAGATGTTAACAGACATGAGAGAAGTGTGCGAAGCAGCTTATCATTTGTTCTCAACGTGGGAAAAAGGTGGCGCCCATATCTGGAAATCGCATAGGTCATTGCCTCTCCGGCCTTTTTAAATGCCATGATCTGGAATTGGCTGAACACAACGTTTTCCTCTGCATTCACGAACAGATAACCAATGCTTTGATGATCAATCACAATATGATAAATAAGTCTTTCTCTGGTTGAATAGGAATCGGTTGGTTTTATAATTTCAGTTTCCAAATCAACATCTTCCAGGTATGGTAAATGTTTTACGATTTCTCTTAACTCATAGGAACTATACCCTCTTGAAAATGTATCGCTCCATACAGGGTCTGTGATGGGGATCGACCGGGAGCATGAAACCAAAGCAATATCCTTGTCGAATAATAACAAAGCAGCGCCAATTGCTGAGGCAGCACAATCGATTGCTTTGTCTAACGATTTTGTTTTGTCTGCCACCTCTTTTATATCTTCGGGGATCTGCTGCAGGACATCTTCTATAGAAATAAGTGCTTCATCAATGGCTCTTTTAATAGCTGTTTTGCTGACTAAGATAGTCTCTTCGCTTGAGTGTTTTGAATCTGAATCCTGACCAATGATAGTATTTTCGATTAATTCGTTGACTAATGATTCGTATTTCATGGCCTGTCTCCGGGTTATAAAAACAACGTTTACAACTTCATCATAGTGTAATGAAGGCGGCGCGTCAATCCGGCCATTGTGCATTGTGCACAATCATTTTGCAAATCTTTGTTAACCATATCCGATGATTATTTAACTGTTTGACTATAAACTCTGGGAAAAGGAGGCAATAATCATGGATCTGTTTAAAAAATGCTATGAGTTTACAGCTGTAAACGAGGCTAAGGCAGCCGGTATATATCCCTACTGTCCGGTTGTTTCAGACAAACAAACCGACGTTACGATCATGAGCGGAAATAAGACAATCATGATCGGTTCGAGCAATTATCTCGGGCTGTCCGGAGATGAAAGGGTTATAGAAGCAGCGAAGATTGCTTTGGATAAGTACGGTACAGGTGTAACCGGGACAAGGCTGTTCAACGGAACAACAGACATCCATCTGGAGCTGGAAGCAGAATTGGCCGGATTTACCGGTAAAGAAGCCTGTACAGTGTTCCCTACAGGGTTCCAGAGCAATGTTGCGATAATCGGAGCTCTTGCCGGTGCAGATGATCTTATCTTTGGCGATGATACAAATCATGAATCTATTCTGACCGGGATCAAGGCAAGCGGTGCTCAATACATACCGTATCCTCACGACGATTATGATGCGCTGGAAGAGGCACTTCTTCATGCAGACAGCAATAAAGGGAAATTGATCATTGTTGACGGGGTCTTCTCATATGATGGTTCATTGGCTGATGTGCCGAGACTTGTTGAGCTGAAAAACAAATACGGGGCCAGGTTAATGATTGATGACTCTCATGGTTTCGGTTCGGTAGGAAATACCGGCAGAGGCACATGTGAATACTACGGATTAATGGATGAAGTAGATGTCTTTATGGCTACGTTCAGCAAGTGTCTTGTCAGTGTCGGTGGTTTTGTAGCTGCAGAAGAGAGCGTTGTAAACTATATTTCTCATACCGCTGTAGCCTACACAAATACAGCGGCGCTTCCTCCTGTGAATGCAGCAGCCGCTCTTGCTGCATTAAATATCCTGAAAGAGGAGCCGTGGAGAGGCGCAAAAGCCAGAGAAAATGCCGAATATGTTCGCGAAAAACTGCGTGCAAAAGGGGTTCGTTTCGCTGATAACGCCCGCGCACCGATCGTGTCTATATATACAAAAGATGAAATCAGCACATACGTTAAATTTTTACAACTTATGGCAAAGGGCATCTACACAAATGTGCTTGTCGATAATGGAGTAATCAGAACCTGTTATAACGCTTTACACACACAGAAAGAATTAGATTATATCGTAGAACAGTTTGTTGAAGTGTTTGCTGAATAAAAGGAGGGAAATGATGAATAAAACTAATTATATCGGACCATATGCTTTTGCAATGGTATTGATCGGAGAAGTAGTTGGTGTTTCTTTTTCTACAGGACGGGAAGCCCTCACATATTTTGCGGATTTCGGAGCGAAAAGCTTTTTGGGAATGTTTCTGGCCTACTGTTTGATTTTTCTTTTCGGGTATCTGTCTTATGTCACCGCCCGCAACATGGATAAATACACATTTGACTGGGTGCTCACCCCTTTTGGGTGGAAGCCTCTCAGATACTTTAATCTGTTTTTTTCAGGAATATTTCTTATTAACGCCTTATCTGCTATGTTCGCGGGAACCGGAGCAATTCTGCAATCAATATTCGGGCTTCCTTATATTGTCGGATCCGGCATTATGTTAGTGGCAAGTCTTCTTACTGTCACACTCAGCACGAACAAGTTTGCCAAGGTGTTTCAGTATTTGGTTCCGATTATGATCGTCATTGCTATTATTGTATGTGCAATTGTCGCCTTTAATCCTGTCGTAAAAGGAGAATCATTCCAGAATGCGCATTCAGATAATCCTCTTCTTAAAACATGGTTTATATCTGCTTTTGTCTATTTTGGATTACAGACGGGGCCGCTTACTCAAACTGTCATTCCCCTTTCTCCGCAGGTAAAAGGGAAAAAGCAGGCGGGAATCGCCCACATAATCGGCGGAATTGCCATCTTTGCTCTTGCCGCTTTGTTGCTGTTAGCTACAGTAAGGAATTATTCGATCGCTTCTCAGGGAGAGGTTCCAGTATTGGAGATGGCGTTCGCAAAATCTACACCACTGGGTTTAGCTTATTGTGTTGCAGCGCTTCTGGCTATTTACAGCACCACCTCTACCTTCCTGCTGATTCTTAAATCCATTATCAAGGAGGCAGCTCCATTTAAGGACAGCAACTTAAAGCAAACCGGCGCCTTAGCTGTTCTCAGCATCATTGGGCTGGCACTCAGCACCCTTGGTTTTTCAACCATTATCGACAACGTATACGCCATCATCGGATATGCGTCATTTATTGGAGTCGCAGGTATTGCTATCAACTTCTTCTACTATCGGAAACACCCGCAGAATCCGGAAACAGCTGTGGATAAATAAAATAAGTACATGAAAAAGAAGACCTTCTGATATCAAAACCGGAAGGTCTTCTTTTTTGTGGTTTTACTTTCCCGGTCCGATGAACTCCCTGAGTATAGCATTATCAGGGACGGCTTCGGTCGATTCTATCTTGTCGAAGTACTTCATGAACATGAGTATTCTCTTTGCCTCATCGTACTGCTCACTTGTTTCAGGTATAGCCCGGAGTAGCGGTTCTGCAAAGGTCTTTAGCATGTTGGTCTCATAAACAGTGCTCGAATTGAAGACTACATCCGCCGATGAGCTGTAAGGGAATATGTTGACACTCTCCCCCGCCCTCACCTTAGGCCATGCCTCCAGTGTAGCCTCGGCGTTATATCCTCTGAACTGATTGTCTCTTACCATGCGGCGCAGGAGTCTCGCATCGGCAGTGGAAAGCCTGTTGTGCCTGTCAACAGCGATCTGCGTAAGAGGGCTTATGTATATTTTGAATTTGTCTTCCTTACGGATATTCTCCGTCAGCACATCATTGAGGCTGTGAATACCCTCGATAACAAGTATCTGGTTCTTTTGCAGCCTTGTGATACGCTTTCCGAACACCTTTGTTCCGTTGACGAAATCGAACTCAGGTATATCCACATCCTTGCCGGCGAGCAGGTCCTCCATCTGCCGATTGAAAAGCTCAAGGTCTACTGCCCCAAGTCCCTCGAAATCCGGTTTTCCGTCCGGACCAAGCGGAGTCATTCCCCTTTCAACGAAATAGTCGTCAGTACCGAGATACAGCGGATCATTGCCCGACAGCCTTTTTATCTCTTCGCATATCCTCTTCGCCGTAGTAGTCTTTCCGCTGCTGGACGGGCCGGCTATCAGAACGACCTTTTTGTGGTTTTCGACTATCTGCTCGGCAAATTCCTCCAGCTGTCTGGATTGCAGCCACTCACTCTGACGGATGATCTCATCAGCGTTGCCGTTTCTGATCTCCCTGTTTATGTCAGCAAGGTAACTGATGCCTGTATATTTGCGCATGCGCCTGCATTCCGCATATGCCTCATAGAGTTTATCGTCATCCCTGTACTTAGGGATCGTATGATTGTGCAGCGCATTCGGCAGTCTCAGAAGAAGTCCGTTCCTGTAAGGCCTCAGGTCAAAAAGATTGATGTATCCGGATGACGGCAGCATTACCGTATACATGCAGTTTCTGTAATTGTGCAGCTCTGCTATCTCGACTGTTTCATCCTCAGGACGCTCAGCAAAAAGCTCCGCCTTTTCAGGATACCCGAGCGATCTCCACTTTTCTGCTGCATGCTTTGCATTGTCATGCTCGATCACTATCTCAGTATCGTGCTCTATGATCTTCTGCATCTTATCCCTGATCTTATGGATATCCGAATTGGTCAGCTGTGCCCCTCCGAGATTTATGTAGCTGTAGTAGCCCTGATTCAGGGAATTTCCAATCGTAACATCGGCATGCTCAAAAACGCTTTTGACGGCTTTGAGGTATATCAGGATGGCGGTATTGTGGTAAGCCCGCTCATCTGTAAATGTCTTTATTGTATAGTCCCTGGCCATATTGTTTTCTCCTGTATTTCTCTACATATGTACATCTGTATTTTACCACTATTCAATTGACTAACAACACCCCATGCTTTAAAATGAAACTGATATTGGACATTCAGTTTTTTGATGTGCATTTTTATCAAATTGTTAACCAATGAGGCCACTAACACCCCATGCTTTAAAATGAAACTGATATTGGACATTCAGTTTTTTGATGTGCATTTTTATCAAATTGTTAACCAATGAGGCCACTTATTTTTATTCTTAGGGAGGGATAATAAATGAAGAAGGAATATGAACCTCTATTCACCCCTTGGAAGATCGGCAATGTTGAGATCCCTAACAGGATCGTCCAGACATCCATGGGCGGAACTTCGCTCTTCGGATGGCTCGAGCCTTGCCACTTCGACAAGGAAGCTGCTCATCACATTCTCGGACGTGCTCAGGACGGTGTAGGTCTTGTTCTTCCGGGTATGCAGTGCGTAAGAGATACAATGGGCAGAAGATGGCTCTATCAGAACAAGAAGATGTTCAAGGATCTCGCTGAGTGGATGCCTGAATTCCACAAGACAGGATCCAAGCTCTTCATCCAGCTCGCCGGCGGATTCGGACGTTCGATGGCCATCAACGATATGTTCGTCAAGATGCTCGAGAACAAAGCATTCGGTGCTGTTTCGAAACCTTTCGTAGACATCGAATACTGCTGCGCTTCCGCAGGAGAAACTCCAAACAGATGGTATCCTTCGATCAAGTCGAGAATGATGACCATCCAGGAGATCCAGGAGATGGTAGAAGCTTTCGCAAAGACAGCAAAGCTCTGCAAGGACGCAGGTGTTGACGGCGTTGAGATCCACGCTGTACACGAGGGCTACCTCCTCGACCAGTTCACCATCGCAAACATGAACTACAGAACTGACCAGTACGGCGGTTCGTTCGAGAACAGATTCAGATTCCCTGTCGAAATCGTTCAGGCTATCAAGAGAGAGTGCGGACAGGACTTCCCTGTTGCTCTGAGATACTCCGTAGTATCCAAGACAAAGGGATGGCTCCAGGGCGCACAGCCGGGCGAAGAATTCGAAGAGTTCGGACGTGACATGGCTGAATCCGAAAAAGCTATCAAGTACCTCGGTGACATGGGATATGACATGTTCAACTGCGACAACGGTACATATGACGCATGGTACTGGGCTCACCCGCCTGTCTACATGCCGGACAACTGCAACTACGAAGACGTTGCCCACATCAAGAACTTCACTGACAAGCCTGTCGTATGCGCAGGTAAGATGGACATCAAGTTCGCTGCAGAGAAGATCAAGGAAGGCAAGATCGACGCTCTCGGTATCGCACGTCAGAACCTCGTAGACCCTGACTGGGTAACCAAGCTCAGAGAGGGACGCGAAGATGAGATCAAGCCATGCATCAGATGCCACAACGCTTGCTTCAACTTCGCTAAGTCGAAACACACTGCAAACACACAGCCTCTGTTCGACTCACTCCAGCTTGCTCGCTGCGCTCTGACACCTTCAACAATGCAGCACAACAAGTACAAGATCGTTCCTACAAACAACCCTAAGAAGGTCGCTATCGTAGGCGCCGGATTCGGCGGACTCGAAGCAGCTCTCGTACTCAAGAAGAGAGGCCATCAGCCGGTAGTATTCGAGAAGAGCGACAAGATCTTCGGTCTGTACAACACAGCATCAGCAATGTCCTTCAAGGATGCCGACAAGCAGCTCATGCAGTGGTATGAGAGAGAGCTCAAGAAGTGGGATATCGATATCAGACTCAACAGCGAGGTTAAGGATATCAACTCCCTGCTCAAGGCATATGATGATGTCATCGTTTCTGTCGGTACTTTCCCTAAGGCTCTCAATATCAAGGGCTTCGACAAGACGATCACATTCACAGATCTCCTGATCGGACCTAAGAAAGACGATTATAAGAAGATCGTCTTCCTCGGCGGCGGACTATCATCATGCGAAGCTGCATATGACGCAGTACTCGCCGGCAAGAAGCCTGTAGTCGTTGAGTTCCTTGACGACCTTATCGTAGCTCCTGGCACATGCCTTGCTAACTCCTCGTTCCTGAGAGAGGCTCTTCCGTTCAAGGGAGTTCCTGTACATCTGAGAAGCTCCGTAACCGAGATCGGCGACGGATACTGCATGATCAAGAACTTCGAGACCGGCGAAGAGTGGAAGGAAGAGTGCGACTGCGTAGTCAACGGAATCGGATTCGTTCCAAACGATCAGTTCGCTTCAGTCAAGAACAAGCATCTCCACAGAGTCGGAACATGCGTCAAGTGGGGAGCTCTGAGAGAAGTAATCTGGAGCGCATGGGATGTAGCAATGAAGATCTAATTGCTTGATCAAATAAAACGTAAAAAGACTGCCTTAATGAGGCAGTCTTTTTTTATAGCGGCCCTGCGAAACATTCGCACTCGACCGGCTCTCGCCTATCGCGTCTTAACGCAGCGGTACTAAGCTCTGTCTTCGCAGCCAACACATGCTCCTCGCTTACTCGTCGCTGAGGCTGCTCGCCAATCGCTAAGTGCCGGCTAACGCTCAGTCTCGTGCTTACGTTTCGCAGAGCCGTTATTATAATTACTCTTTATTCCATATCTTTTTATATTGTTTATATTTGCCCAGATCGTTGTTAACGTTCCATGGGATGAAGCCTCCTTTGAGGCCTGTCTCTTTAAGGGCTTTGATCTGTGCCTTAAGCTCTTTTTCGCCGTAGTTTTCGGTCGGTGCCCAGTACGGTGTATTGTAGCCGGTGATCCATGTGCGGGCTGCTGCAGGATTCTCAAGGTAGTCCTGCTTTTTCTTTGCTCTCTTTGCCCAGGCTTTCATCGTTCCGTACGGGTTCTTCCACGCCCCCTCTCCTCCTGTGTGATCGGTATATGGCATGGCGCTTATGGCATCCACAATATTCGAGATTCCCGGCCAGTACTGGCCGTACGCTGTCATGTATCCGTATGCGCTCTCTCCGAAAACGTCGATGGAGATATAGGCTCCTGCCTCGTGGATCTGGTCTGCTGCATAGAAGCAGAAATTCTGTATCGCCTGCCCTTTCTCCTCATCGTATGTATTGCGGAACTTTGCAGCCCCGCTCTTCGACATCTCATAAGAGTTTTCAGGGAATCTCACATAGTCGAACTGGATCTCATCGAAGCCGAACTCTTTTATTGCCTCCTGCGCAAGTCTTACGTTATATTCCCACACGTCGCGCGAATATGCACTCGGCCATGTAGACTTGCCGCCGTACTTGATGCAGTCTTCCGGGTGGTCTTTCGCATAAAGCGGATCATTGAACACCACTATACGGCCTATCATGTAAACGCCGGTCTCCTTAAGCTTGTCGATTCCTTTCTTATACTTCTTGTAGGATGTATATGCTGTTTTATACGACTTCGGTGACCATTCCTTTGCGGTCTCTGCAGGCCATGCCAGCACACCGTCCTTGATATCAGCGACTACCGCGTTGCAGTCCGTGTCTTTGATAAGCTTTATATAATTGTCAGGGCTGGTCGCCGCAACGCAGTTGAGGTACATCGCCCTTGCATCTGCGCAGAACTCTTTTCCTTCTATGGCAGTCTTTTCATACGGATAATAGTCGAGGTGCTTTGCCTTGCCTCCGTAGAGATCAAATCCGTAATTGTCTTTTTTAACTTTGTCGTATACTCCGTTGCTGTTATAGACCTTGTCGGCTTTCTCCTGTGTATCGACCATGTATTTGCCGTAAACATAGCCTTCTTCAGTATTATCGTCTTTCGTATATGCGACTTTGTATTTGTGCACCGAGCCGTCAGCAAGGAGCTCATCATATCCTGTCACAGCGAGGCACGTGCCCTTCGGAGCGAACGATTTGATTGAAGGCCCTGTCTTCTCTGCATATATGGTCACCGGTGTCCTTACAAATATCTCTTTTTCCTGTACCACTTTGTCTGCCGAGAGAACCAGGTTTTCTTCTCTCATATACAGATCGGCAGCACCTTCAAAGCCTGTGTTGTCTACCCTGCAGTATCTGACCCCATCGACATCTTCAAATCCGATCAGTTTTTTAACTGCCGTTCCGCGCACAAGTCTGCCTACCTCGACTGCCTCTGCATCTGTACTTTCCTGATCGCTCTCTCCTTCTGCAGGTTCTTCTGCTTCAGTATTTTCTTCATCTATAGGGATACCGATCAGATAAACAGGAACATCTTTTTCAGTGCCTGCTGCAAAAGCATATTCAGGCTCCGGGGTAATTTTGCTCAGTGCGCTGAAGTATGCCAGCACCATTACAAGGCACACAAAGATGATCACGCAGTCCCTTACTATGCGAAGACGCGCAGTGTGTTTTTTTTCTTTTTCACTTATGGAGTTTCGCTCTGCTCTCGACATGTTTTTCAGCTGTATCCTTTCGCATCTTCAATTAAACATCATTTGTATAGGACGTTCAACCGAGTGGATCCTAAAATAATTGTTACCCTATTGACAAATTTAAAAAAACGTCTTCGCAATAATGTATAATTATATGGATACATCAAGGAGGCACAGATGAGCAGAATCGACCTTACACCGTTCATCAGGGAGGATAACGGGTCCGAGATAATCATGGATCTTCCATGCAAATCAACGGAGAGAGCGTTCTTCAACGGTTATCAGACCTGGACCGCTTCCTATGAAGTGAAGCCCACGGATACACATATCGGTATAAAAAGAGTTTTCAGGCGCCTTGGCGCTCCGTGGGGAACGACCAAATACGGGGATGTCTTTTTTATGAACTACCCCGGAAAGCCGGGTCGTTTTCATGGTTTTACCTATTTTTATAAAAGATACGAGGACACTTATCTCCTCATAGGCTCAACTGATGAGACTAACGGCTATACGATCTTCGAATACGACATGCTCAAGGGTGTGCTGAAAATCAGAAAAGATGCCGGCAGCAGCAGGTTTGATCAGCAGCTGCATATTGCCGCATTCGAAGGCGGACACGACGAAGTCTTTGACGGCTGGTTTGAGGCGTCAGGCATAAAGCGGCGCCCTGCAGAGCCGATGGCAGGCTATGGAAGCTGGTACAATCATTATGACAAAATAAACGACAGCACAATCTCACGCGACCTTGAAGGTGCTGCGGGCATACTCGAACCGGGAGACCTCTTCCAGATCGATGACGGCTGGCAGGTCCAGGTCGGCGACTGGGACTGCAATCCCGGGCGTTTCCCGCGCGGCATGAAAGCTTCGGCCGATGATATCCACGATAAAGGCTTCAAGGCAGGTCTGTGGCTGGCACCGTATTCTGCTCAGTGCAGATCGCAGCTGGCCAGAAATCACCCGGACTGGCTTCTTAAACATAACGGCAAACCGTGGTATGCGGGCTGCAACTGGGGAGGATTCTTCGCTCTGGATATAGATCATCCGGGGGTGCAGGACTATTTAAAGCGCACATTCGATAAAATATTCAACGAATGGGGATTTGACCTGGTAAAGCTTGACTTCCTGTACGGAGCAGCTCCGTGGCAGACCTCCGGCGGCCATTATGACGGCGAAAGCCGCGGTGGCCGTATGTGCCGGGCCATGGATCTTCTGAGAGAATGGTGCGGTGACGGCATGATACTGGGATGCGGAGTGCCGCTCGGTGCTGCCTTCGGAAAAGTCGAGTACTGCAGGATAGGATGTGATGCAAGTCTGGACTGGAACAACGTTCCTCTGATGAGGAACGTTAACAGAGAGTATCCTTCCACCAAGCATGCCATTCTGGACACATTTTACAGAAGAGGCCTCGACGGCAGAGCATTCCTGAACGATCCTGACGTTTTCTTCCTGAGGACTGACAATATTAGGCTCAGTGAGGAGCAGAAAGATCTCCACGCAAGGGTTCTGGCACAATACGGAAGCTTCTTCCTCACCTCCGACAACATGGGCGATTACGGCAAAGAGCAGCGTGAGCACTACAGACAGCTCAGGGAGCTCTGGCATAATAAAGACTGGACAGACAGGCACTTCCTGGACTGGATAGATAAATACAAATAGGCTGATGCAATCATTGAAGGGTAAAAGAAATGAGTAAAAACAAAGACGCTGCTGTATCGCAGACAGGCATCTCGGAAAAACAGGCTAAGCGCAATCTGTGGTTCTTCCCGCTTGGCACGTTCGGAAGAGACATGATCTACAACCTGTTCACTAACTTCATCCTTGTCTATGTGCTCTTTACGCACAATCTGACACCTGCCCAGCTGATGGCCATAACGGGCATCATGATAGGCGCAAGAGTATTTGATGCTCTGAACGACCCGCTTATGGGCAACATCATAGAGCGCACAAGGACCCGCTGGGGAAAGTACAAACCATGGCTCGTGATCGGTATCCTAAGCACATCGATCGTTGTATATCTTGCGTTCAACGTGAGGCTTGAGGGATGGGCCTTCATATGGTTCTTCGGCATCATATATTTCGCATACAGCATCGCATATACGATGCACGACATATCGTTCTGGGGAATGATACCTTCACTCAGCAAGGAAGGCAGCACGCGCGATAAGCTGACGGCCATGACCAATCTCGCTGCCGGAGTCGGCGGCGGACTGGCCGGACTCTTTATCCCGATGCTCACAACAGGTTCCGGAGCCATAGGCGGCAACGCACAGACAGCTTACGGAGTAGTAGCTCTCATATTCTGCATACTCTCTCCTCTCTTCCTGTGCTTCACGATTTTCGGCGTCAAAGAAGACAGGTCCTATATGGATACCACACCGCCGCCGGTCAGTTTCAAAAAGATCATTTCCACTATCACCGGAAACGACCAGCTGTCATGGATGTGCCTCATATTCCTTCTGCACCAGATCGGCGCAGACCTGATCGTCGGAGGTATTGGCTCGACATACATCTACTTCACATACGGCTATAAAGGCGGTCTGTACTCACTGTTCTCGACTATAGGCCTGTCAGCCTCAGGCATTCTCCTGATCGCTTACCCTTGGCTGTCCTCAAAGTGGAGCAGAAAAGGACTGATGAAGGGATTCGGGCTGATAATGGCCGCAGGCTTCGGAATGATGCTCGCTGCGGGGCTGTTCATGCCGGCCGCAATGCCGTCCTTCTGGATCACCACTGTCGGTTACATGCTGGCCCAGCTCGGCATGAACTGCTACTACGTTATAATGATGCTCTCGATCATCAATACAGTTGAGTACAACGAATATAAAAACGGTACCAGAGATGAGGCCATCATCGCTTCGATCAGGCCTTTCTTCACGAAATTCGGAAGCGCTCTCTGCGTCCTCCTTACAACAGTTTCGTACCTGATTTTCGGAGTCACAAAGTATACCAACCAGATCAGCTCACTTGAGCAGGCTGCAAATCTGGGATCGATAACCGAAGCTGAAAAGCTGGCACAGATCGACTCAGTAATCAGCTCGGTAAGCAGCAGCCAGAGCCATGGCATTCTGCTTGTAATGTGTCTCCTGCCGTTCCTGATGATGGTGTTCACTTACCTGTTATACAAGAAACACTACATACTTGACGAAGATGAATATGACCGCATCGTTGAAGAGCTCGGTCATAAAAAAGCGTAGCAGCTGACACTCTGCGTCTTCTGGCATTCTGTACAGATAAATAATCTGTATACAGCATTCATTGCAAACAAAAATGGGCCGTTTCAGAAGCTTTTTCTGCAACGGCCCAATTCTTATGGTTTTAGTTATCGAATTCCTATATGTTTTCTGCCTGATTCCCGAAGATGCGGTTTCCGTGCTTCTGAAGCGCGGTGCAGAGCAGTTCTCCCAGCACATAGCAGCCGGCGATCTCACCGATCAGGATCTGAATCATCAGGACAGGGATGGCTACATCCACTACACCGTAGCCGTATTTGAGCACGAACGGCACTATGAGCGCGTTCGCTATCACTGCAGGAAGCGGAACGAGCCAGCGGTTGTTGCGGAGCATGTATCCGAAAACGGCGCCGATCAGTGTGGCGATGCTTCCGAAAATAACATCGAGCATGATGCCGCCTCCGATAAGGTTAGCGATCAGGCAGCCTATAAAAAGGCCCGGGATCGCGGCCGGCGTGAACATAGGCAGTATGCACAGGGCTTCTGCTATCCTCACCTGCACCGGGCCGAAGGATATCGGTGCAAAAACCATTGTGAGAACCACGTAAAGGGCGGCGATAACAGCGCCCTGAGTGATTCTCAGAACTCTTGGATCTCTGTTTTTCATTTAATTTGTTTTCTCCTTTGGTTTTATTATTTTAGAAGCAGGATATCGGACCCGAACTGCTTCGGACGCCTGTTTCTGCGGACGTCCACGCAGGATTGTACAGTAAGCGAAGGTCTATGTCCAGTAAAACTTTACCCCATGACCGTCGCTCTTCTCCCTTACTGTCCTGAAATAGCTGAGTGCTGTGTCGTAGTAGACCTCCCCGGATCTGTTCATTGCATCCTCAAGCGTCACACTTCCCTGTACGAGCGGTATTACCTTGCCTATTCCGCATTTCAGCAAGCCTTCCCAGCCTTCGCCGAGGCTTCCTACAATAGCCGTTACAGGCACACCCTTTTCTTGTGCTCTCTTGCCGATGCCGTGCAGTACTTTGCCGTGTACACTCTGAAAGTCTGCTCTTCCCTCACCTGAGATCACAAGATCAGCGCCTTCAATGGCATCGTTGAAGCCTGTAAGATCAAGCATTATTCCTATGCCCGGTTTAAGCTCTGCGCCAAGGAGAGCGCAGAGAGCGGCCCCTATACCGCCTGCCGCACCTGCTCCCGGTATCTCATCACAGTCAACACCGGCAAACGCTTTGATAACATCCCGGTAATTCTGCATTCCTTTCTCCAGGAGTTCAAGCGCTTCGCCGGAGGCGCCCTTCTGCGGGCCGTACACATATGTGGCTCCGGCCTCTCCCGTGAGCGGATTGTCTACATCGCACATAGCAGTAAGCCGGGTATCCGCGAGCCTGCTGTCGAGGCCGGAAGTATCGATGCGCGCGACGCGGATCAGGTCACGGCCTCTGCCTTCCAGCGGCGCTCCTTCAGAATCATAAAACACTGCGCCGAGTGCTTTCATGAATCCCATGCCGCCGTCATTTGTGGCAGAGCCTCCTATTCCAATAGTTATGTCGCGCGCTCCCGCATCAAGAGCCGCTGCAAGCAGCTCTCCGGTTCCGAAAGAAGTTGCTTCCAGAGGATCCAGACGGCCTTCCGGTACAAGTGTAAGACCTGAAGCGGAAGCCATTTCTATGACTGCTCTTCCGTCATCAAACAATGCAAACTTCGCCTCGACCGGATCCATTAACGGTCCGTGAACCTCAGCAGTCAGTGCTTTCGCATCAGAAGAAGCGAGCACCGCATCCACAGTGCCCTCTCCTCCGTCTGCCAAAGCAATATTTACAGTTTCTACCTCCCCAAACACCTCACGGGCCGCCTTGCCAAGCAGTTCGGCAATGCGCGCAGACCCGAGTGTGCCTTTAAAGGAATCGCTTGCGAATACAAGTTTCATATCTATTTGTTCACCACATTGACAGGGTTTCCCCCTGCCCACGCACGTATATTATCTGCCGTTATATCCATGATCCTCTGTCTGGCATCCTTTGTTGCCCAGGATATGTGCGGCGTTATTATGCAGTTTTTGGCGCTCAGGAGCGGATTATCCGCCTTTATAGGCTCAGTCGATACAACGTCAACTGCAGCCGCGTACACCTTGCCGCATTCCAGAGCTTCAGCCAGGTCCTGTTCATTGATGAGAGGTCCGCGGCTGTTATTGATCAGGATCACTCCATCCTTCATTTTTGCGATATTCGTTTTATTGACTATGCCTTCCGTTTCAGGGAAAAGCGGACAGTGAAGGAATATCACATCAGAATTTGCAAGGAGCTCGTCGAGCTCAACGTATTCTGCCACAGCAGATCCTTCGTCGGATTTGAATGCGTCGTAGGCAAGCACTTCCATATCGAGGGCGCCCAGTATCTTTGCAGTAGCCTTTCCTATCCTTCCGAGTCCTATGATGCCTGCAGTCTTGCCGGCGAGTTCGATCATCGGATAGTCCCAGAAGCACCAGTCATCGTTGCTCTGCCATCTTCCCTCTTTTACTGCAAGGTCATGATGTCCTATGTGTGAACAGATTTCCATCAGAAGGCTGACGGCATACTGGCTCACATTCTGTGTACCATACGTAGGCACATTGACCACATCTATTCCCTTGCTCCTCGCATACTTTACATCAACAATGTTATAGCCTGTCGCAAGTACGAATACGGCCTTGAGATCCGGGCACTTGTCCATCGTGGCTGCGCTCAGCGGAGTTTTATTGACGACAGCTATGTCAGCATCCCCTATTCTTTCCGCAATAAGGTCTGACTCAGAATACGATGTCCTGTCGTACACCGTCAGGTTTCCATACCTTTCAAGCGGTTCCCAGCTGAGATCCCCCGGGTTTTCTGTATATCCGTCGAGGACTACTATCTTGTATTTATCCATTTATAACCTCCGTCAGAAACAAACAGCCGCCACACGCGGCGGCGACTGTTCTTTCGATTCAAATAAGCAAACTATTCCACTACTTCAGGCTCTTCTGCAACTTCAGGCTCTTCGAGGTCTACTCCGAGGTCTCTGAGGATCTCTCTTGCCTTTGTGCATGCAGGGCAGTCACAGAAAGTCTTGCCTTCTGCCTTCATTGCCTCAGCGTGAGCTTTGATCTGCGCTGCTGCTTCTTCGCCCATGGCCTCCTTCATCTCAGGCTTGCTGAATGTTTCGATGACTTCATCAAGCGAGGAGATACCTGCCTTGAGCTGCTTGATGAACTCGTTCTCAGTAACCTTGTCAACTACAGGGGCTGCCTTGTCCTTGAGTTCCTCGATCTTAGGAGCAGCTTTTGCCTTCAGCTCATCGATCTTAGGAGCAGCCTTCTCCTTGAGGTCCTCTACTACAGGAGCGGCTTTCTCTGAAAACTTATCTACACCGTCGGCGATCTTGTCACCTGCTTTGCTAAGCTTCTCAGTAACCTCTATGGACTTCTCACTGTACTTTTCAGCCAAATCACCGAGCTTGTCCCATGTTTCGCTTCCCTTTTCCTTCAGTTCGTCGAACTTGTCACCGTACTTTTCATCTGCCTCAGCGAGCCACTTCTCTGCAGCTTCCTTGAGCGGTCCATATACATGTCCGCTAAGCAGTTCTTTTACTTTATCGACTGTTTTCTTATCCGCCATCTTGGTACCCTCCTGAAAAAGTTGTTATTAAACCGCTTGAATCAAATCGTCAAACGTAGCTTATCAAAGGTTTTTAACGAGTGTAAGTATATTGCTTCCGTCCTTGTATTCATATTCGACAGCATCCATCGTCTGCTTCACCATGAAGATGCCCAGTCCGCCGATCTCCCTTTCATCAGCTGAGAGAGTCACGTCCGGATCATCCTTCAGAAGCGGATCGTACGGCTTTCCGTGATCGATGAATGTGATCTTTACCTGTACCGGTTCATCAGATACTTCAACACGCACTACAGCCCTGCCCTTATCCGGGTGATAAGCGTATTTACATATATTGACAAATATCTCCTCGACAGCGATATCGATCTGCATCTGTGATTTCATTGTGCATCCGACAGCTTCAAGGTTTTCATCGACAAACGCCATCACCGCGTTCAGGTTTTCCTCAACGGCCTCTATATCAAGGTCCCTGTTTGTATTTACATTCTCGAGATCGTTCTCAAACAGGAGCGTGTCAGTCTTGTCAAGGAGTTCAATGAGCTCCTTTGTCCAGAGATCGATCTCCGCTTTGCGGTCTTTATTTTCAAGCCCGCCGCGCCTTATGGACCTTCTGATCAGCCTTGTATATCCGATTATGCGTGCCTTATCCTCAACGCTGCGGATCACAGCCTCATCATTTGTTTCAAGGTATTTAGCAAGTGTCTTGTACCAGAACTTCTCCGCCGTTTCATAGCTGAATCCCTGGAACGAAAGGATCGCGTCATGATCGATCTCAAAGAAGCCCCTGTAAGCGTTGAACATTGAACCAAGTTCGAAGATCGGATGTCCGATCGCGAGTGTATCCATGTCAATAAGGAGCACTTCGTCGTCCTGAAGCTCAAGATTCTTTGTGTGGTAGTCGCCGTGGATCATATGGTCGTCGTGAGGAACAGCCTCAACCATTGCAAGCAGCTTTTTGCCCGATTTTTCAGGCAGGTAGTCCTGCATGAATTTTGCCCATGAAAGAACAGTCTCTTTCATATCCGGAAGCTTGCCTGCAGGCACCTCAGTGCTGTGGATGCGCTTCAGCATCTTGACATACTCGTCAACACACCAGTCAATCTTGTCCGGATCGTTCTGAAGTATCTTCGAGAACGATTTGGCGTTGAGCAGCTCAAACACCGATCCGTAGCTGTCGCCTACCTTGACCACATCATAAGAGATAGCAGTAGGTATGCCGAGGATCAGCGCCAGTCTTGCGACTTCACGTTCATGCTGGATCTCATCCAGCGCATCAGGATTATTATAAATTTTTACTACATTGTCCTTGTCAATGCGGTAAATGCTGCCGTTGGCTCCGCGTCCGATCTCCTCGCATCCCTCGACCGATACCTTGCGGTATGCCTTTTCGACTTTCATCATCTCTGTGAATCCGGTCATCTCAAAGACCTCATAGACATCGGATTTCACATTGATAATGCTGAGATCAGGATGGTTTTTTCTGAGGCGGAGTATGATCCTGAGACCCGCGCTGGAGATGTAATCCAGACTTTCTGCATCAAGCACGATCGCAGAAGGATTCTTCTCTTTCATCGCATCATTGATCTCGTTCTCAATGGCAGCTGCATTTCCTGAATCTATGCGCCCTTCGAGTCCTATAGTTAATTTTTCGTTATCCCAGGAAGTAATCATCTTCTTTACAGGTCCCCTACTCTATAGTCAGAATATCTGAAAATCCGGTAACATCGAAGATCTCCTGGATCTCGTCCGAAACGTTCTTCACCACCATGCTGCCTTTTTCGTTCATTGTCTTCTGCGCTGACAGAAGCACACGAAGTCCGGCACTGGAAACGTATGCCAGTCCGCTGAAATCAAATACCAGGTCAGAGATCCCATCCAGGGATGACTTGACTTCTTCTTCAAGCTGCGGAGCTGTAATGGTGTCGAGTCTGCCGTCAAGAACAAATTCCAGTTTTGATCCATCCATGTTTTTCTTGATGTCAAGCATGAATACAGTTCCTCCTTTATCTGTATTAACTGCCGGAAATAGCATTCTCCGACAATTTATCACCTTTTCCGATATATTATACTACAATTTGCCACGGCGTATCTACACTATGGTTTTCTTAATAGATAAGAGTCTTATCTCCGGACGGGGCCTTTACGATCCTGTGCGCACCGCCCTTCCTGTCAGTAAGTTTTTTCTCGTCTATCGGGTGCTCTGTGATCATGAGAGGTATTCCTCTTTCGTCAGATACTCCGGTCTCATGCGAAGGCATGTAGATCTCTGCTCCGAGCTCTTCATATGCAAGTTTAGCCTGTCTGTTGAACACATTGAGTCCGTAATCCCCGTAGACCTTGACTCCTGCATCTCTGAATCTGGCTATCCAGCCCGCATTGCCGCAAAGAATTCCGCAGTCCCTGCAGGCCTCAGCTATTTCATCAAAGTGCATCTCTATGAACCTGTCCAGACTGCCCTTTGAGACGTTCATAATGTAAGGCACCGATCCCGGTTTAAGGTCCTCTGCATCCATCTCCATGAATCTCTCCAGAGCTACAGGCCTTATCCCGCTTTTGTTTACCATATGCTGCCAGTCGTCAGCATTCAGGGCGCCGGAGCCGAACTCTTCAGCCATTCTTATTTCGTTTATCTCATCTTTAGTAAGTGCAGGTCTTCTTCCCTTTATGACATGTTCTCTGCGCCTCTTCATGAGTTCATCTGCAGCTTCACGCCGCATCCGGTTGACCACTGAAAGCGGCATCATTATTCCGTCGTCAATCTGCACGTCTATCCCTGTAAGCCCCGGAGTATAGACAGTATCACCGAGCCTGTCCAGCGACGCTTCTATTCTGTCCCTGTCTGTCGCAACCTTCTGTGCGTATTCCACTCTGTGATCGGATACTATTTCTACGCTGTTTCCGTTCCTTATATCATTCATTACGAGCACAGGGAACTGTCCGGCGCGCGCCGTGAACAGCATGCTCACAGGCAGCTTTTTCTCAGGGACATCAAGCGCAGCTTCAAGAAGCTTTCTGTCTGTTACCTTGCAGACTGTGTCGCCTGTGAAAGCGCCTCTTTCGAAATCTCCCGCAAGAATGCAGCCGAGACCTATGTCTTTCACATAAGTTACAACTCCTCCTGCCGGTGAACTGACAAGGTAATCCGCATCTTCTCTTATGAACTCGATACCGTCTCCGCTGTCAAGGCCTATGCCCTGTTCTCCGGCTGTATGCGCAAGCTCTATGCATACAAGCTCCCTGCCGCGCCTCAGCGCGCCTCTTGCAGCCGCTTTCTCGTCCTTCTCGCTTACTTTGTTTTCGCTGTCGATGACTGCGATAACCCTTCCGATACGGAGGCCCTGGTTCTTAGGGCTGGATCCCGAAAGGAGATCCTCACCCGGATTACCGTATAGGTAACCTTCCGTGAAGTCGCCGCGGTTGAATATCTGCCTGAGGTCGAGCATGTCGCTCTCTTCAACACTGTATAGTTCCGCAGCCTTTTCCGCTCCGTACTCAGAAGCAAGTTTTTCGAAAAGGTCTATGTACTTGCGGTATATCCTGGTGACTACAGCCACATACTCCGGAGTCTTCATCCGTCCCTCTATTTTGAACGATGCGGCTCCGGACATTACGAGTTCAGGTATGTGTTCTATGAGGCAAAGATCTTTCGGGCTGAGAGCATAATATATCTCGCCGTCATCTCCCCTGTATGCCTGTCTGCATGGCTGGGCACATGTACCGCGGTTTCCGGTACGTCCGCTTCCGCCGCCGAGAACCCTGCTCATCTGACACTGGCCCGAATAACACATGCAGAGAGCTCCGTGAACGAAGACTTCCACATCCACCTTCGGTTCAAGTGTGCTGCAGTACGCTGCAAGATCTCTGATTTCTTCGAGCGAAAGCTCTCTGGCAGGTACGACTCTGCAGAAGCCCATCTCCGCTGCGGCAAGGGCTCCGCCCTTGTTGTACAGAGTGCCCTGTGTCGACAGGTGGAGCGGCAGGTCAGGCAGGTATTTGTGCAGCAGCCTTGCAAGGCCCATATCCTGCACTATGACACCATCTACTCCCAGTCCGTAGATGTAATTACAATAATCGAACGCTCTCGCAAGTTCATTGTCTGCTATGAGAGTGTTGATGGTCATATATACTTTTACTCCGTGGGTATGAGCGTAACTGATCGCATCAGGAAGCTCCTCATCGCTGAAATTATCGGCGAAAATCCTGGCATTGAATGCCATGCCGCCCATATAAACAGCATCGGCACCGTTGTTGACTGCAGCTATCAGATGCGCTTTGCCGCCCACAGGTGATAAGAGTTCGGGTCTGTTCATGATAAATGTCCTCCCATTTGAAATATAGCACATATTTCACGGATGTCCACGATTTGTATTAAATGCTGTTCACATTGTCAACTATCTTGATTAAGATTTTGCTCGGTATTACACTTTAGTTAGTTAAAAACAACCGGTAGCTATACCGGATACTAAGGAGAGAGGAGCAAATGAGTACGAAGGACACCGTCCTTGCTTTGTTTGAGAAAAACAAGGGCTTTTTCATCTCAGGTGAGAAAATAGCAGAAGAACTTGATATTTCCAGAACAGCAGTATGGAAGGCTGTTAAAAAGCTTCAAAGCGAAGGCTATGAGATCAAAGCCGTCACCAACAGAGGCTATTGTCTTGATAAGGAATCAGATGTACTGACGGTCCGCGGGATCCGCAGTCTTCTGGACGAAAACTGCAAGGACCTCAGGCCGGAGGTGTTTGTCAGAGTAGATTCAACCAATACTAAGTGCATCGAAAAAGCTGAAAAAGGTGAACCTGAAGGCTATGTAGCAGTCGCAGGATCTCAGAGCGCCGGAAGAGGACGCAGAGGAAAAGCGTTCTTCTCCCCTGCCGAGAGCGGCATTTATATGAGCATTCTGCTAAGACCTGTCGGCCTTACGGAGAATCAGGTGCTTCACTTCACAACTATGGCTGCAGCTGCTGTAAGCGAAGCCATTGAAGCAGTATCAGGCAAAAAGACCGATATCAAATGGGTCAATGACATTTTCATCGACGGCAAGAAGGTCTGCGGTATCCTGTCTGAAGCTTCTTACGGCATACATACAGGAAAGCTTGAATACGTGATCGTAGGCATAGGCATCAATGCGTATGAGCCTGCCGGAGGGTTCCCTTCCTCGATATCCGATATAGCCGGAAAAGTTTTCGACGAGCCTTCGATAGGGCTCAAGAACCGCCTTGCAGCTGAGATACTGAACCGCTTCATGTCTTACTATGGACGTCTTCCTGAAACACCTTATTCCGAGGAGTACATCAAACGTTCCATAGTTACAGGGAAAGACGTAATGGTGCATAAAGGCAAAGAGATGGTCAAGGCACATGTTCTCGGGATAGACGAAGAATTCGGCCTCAAGGTACGCTACGAAGACGGAAGCGTCGAGATACTGAGATCTGGCGAGGTAAGCATCAGGATATAAAGAACAGGTAAAGCCGGTTGCAGTTGACAACCGGCTTTTTTGATTATACGATTCTTTTTGCTGATTGATTCAACAGCGGAGGATATCAATGAAAGATTTTACACCCGTTTACATACCTGTCGGAGTTCCGACTTTCCATCTCGAGAGCGCTAGGGATCTTTTTGAAAGATCAATAAAGCTTCTTCGCACCGCAGACCCGTCATTTGTCGTTCCAGGCGACATGCTGCTTTCCGTAGATGCGATGAACGAATACATCAGGGATCTCGATCCCGATCTCATAGTATTCCAGGATCTTACATTTGCCAATGCAGCATACATGTCTGAGGTGGCAGGCAGATTCAGCTGCCCTATCCTGTTATGGACGCTCCGCGAACCCGTGATCGACGGCACCAGGCTCCGTCTGAATTCTCTGACAGGAGCATACAGCGCAGCGAATGCCATGCGTTTATCCGGAAGGACAGATTTTGAGTACGTTTTCGGTTCACCTGAAGAAAGCGCCGTAATAAGCAAGATAGAGGCCTGTATAAAAGCCGCAGGGATCAGGAAAGAGATGCAGGAACTCAGGCTTGCAACAGTCGGAGAGCCGCCTCAGGGATTCAGCTTCGGACGCGCTCATGAGGATGAGCTTAAAGAAGTATTCGGTGCCGGAATAGTATCTGTATCCGTACCGGAAATGATAAGCCGTGCAAGATCATATACGGATGCTGAATGTGCAGAGTATATGGAGCGTTCGCGGGAGCTGACGGCCGGTCTTGATAAGACACCTGAGAAGAATCTGCGCGATCATGCCAGACTTTATAAGGCATACAGCGAATACATAAAGGAGAATGGTATCGGTGCCCTCGCCTCACGCTGCTGGCCTGATTACTTCACCGAATACGGAACTCCGGTATGCGCGGTTCTGTCCATGCTCAATGATGACGGCACCGCTGCAGCATGCGAAGCAGATGTTTACGGGGCGCTGTCAATGTGGACAGGCATGAAGCTGTCATCCTCCCCGGTATTCTTCGGTGATCCGGTAAGTCTGAACGAAGAGGAAAACACTCTTACTTTCTGGCACTGCGGAACAGCTGCCTGCTCTCTCGCACGCAAAGATACAGGCGCCGTGGTAGGCGTGCATCCAAACAGGAAGATCGGTCCTGCAATGGATTTCGGATGTGAAGCCTTCCCAGAAGCTACAATATTCCGTATAGGCCGTGAACCTGACGGGAGCTATCGCTTCTTTATTCTCGAGGGAGAAGCTCTGGATAAGCCGAAGCAGTTCACGGGTACTTCGATAGTAATCAAAACAACGGCTCCGGTACGCGAAGCCGTTGAAAACAGTGTGCTTGATGGGTTTGAGCCTCACTTCGCAGTCATGAAGGGCCATCATGCAGATACTCTGAAAGTCCTTGCAAAGATGCTCGGAGCCAAAGCGTATATATACCAATAAGTTTTATTCGTTAGCAAGAGCTGTCCTCAGGCAGCTCTCTTTTTTAGCCTTTATTCCACTCTGCCGCTTTTCTGAAAAGCCCGCTGAAAGAGCTTTCGGTTCTGTAAAACACCGGCAGTTTCCCAAGAGGCGCCTTCATTTTTATAATAGAACCGCCCTTATAAGCCTTATTGTCCCAGAATCCGGTCCAGCTGCCTTCAGGCAGCCATACTGTCCTCTCCGATGCATTCTTCTCTATCACCGGACACACGTAAACATCGTCTCCGAAGAAGTATGAATACTCATCACGGCTTGCAGAATAATCGACGGCATTCCAGAAGTCAGGCCTCATCACAGGTATTCCCTCCGCTGCCTGCTCAATGCAATGCTCTATATACGGCCTCAAAGCAGCATGTATGTTCGTAAGACGCACCGTATGCGGTAGAACTGAAGAAGCATCGAACTGGCTGTTTGCCCACGGTCTTATCGACTCGTGAGTCCTCATGAGCGGCGAGAATGTGTTCATCTCCATCCATCTTATGAAAAGCTCATCACTTCTTTTCAGCTTTCCTACTGAGAAAAAGCCTCCTATATCGCTGTGTACAAGCGGCACCCCGGAAAATCCAAGCGAGAAAGTCGCCGGCAGAACACATGGCATTCCGTAATCTTTTGTAAAGTCTGTATGCTGGTCTCCGTTCCACATTATAGGAGCATAGCACTGCTCCCCGAGGTACCCCGAACGGGTGAAGAACATCACATCCTTATCACCGTACTCCTCTATCGCTTCGCGGTTGATCCTTGCCCAGATCACCGGCCACATATTGTGCAGCTCTGCCGGATCTCCTTCGTGCAGAACACAGTCCGTAGGCAGATACTCACCGAAATCCGCCATCCAGCCCTTGATGCCTATATCCAGCATGTTCTTTTTTATCAGCACTTCTTTTATGAAGCGTACCGCTTCAGGATCAGTCAGATCAAGCATGCCTGCATCAAAAGTCGTGGACTTCATATGACATATGCTGCCGTCCCTGTTCGTTATAAGCCAGCCTTTTTCAGCACACTCCTTATACAGCCTGCTGTCCTTTACCAGATACGGATTCAGATAAGCGAGGAAGTGCACGCCCCTGCTCTCAAGCCTTCTTATAGCCTCAGGCAGGTGGTGATAGAGCCTGTCATCATATTCGTAATTCCACCAGACCTGCTTGCCCATTACCGTGCGGTTCTCTCCGCACCAGTCCTGGCTCCACACCGCACTGATCTTTGCACCGGCATCGAGCATAGTGAAAGCCTTTGAAATAACTCTGTCAGTGCCTCCCTGTACAGCTATTATCATGCCGTCGAGGCACCAGTCAGGCAGATACATCCTAGGCGGATTCTTCTTCGCCAGTGCGCCTGCCAGTGTATCATAGTCACCTGCACGTAGCAGCATCATTGAACGAGGGCACTCATCGAAGCGGAATCTGTAGTTGTTAATACCGAATTTGGAGATCCCGTCCGCCGGTGTATCAAAGTAAAACAGCCGCCCTCTGTCCGTGACGAAAACAGGCATCGGAGAATAACTGCCGATGCTTTCAGCCTCTTTTTCACGGTACCGGTGATCCGGAAGTATAACTTTTTCTAACAGCGTGCGGGCAGTGATATGCTCTGACACAAAGTTCATTATGCGCTTTCCGCGAAGATTCGTCTGGCGGTACTGCTCTCCTCCCCCGAAAACAGCTTCTCCCTCCAGTGCGGGTATTTTGAACTCGTAAGCCCAGCCCTTCTCTCCTTCGAAGAAGAGCTCGCAGCCGTGTTCGCACTCCGTGACTTCCATCATGAGCGAATGTCCGTCTCCCGACATCACAAAAGTGCTGCTGTTAAGCCTTTCAACATCGTTGAGCCGCGCATGCTCAAGCTCTGTTACCGATTCCCTTACCGTTCCGCGCTTTGAGCTGTATGTCTTTTCAAGCCTTATAGCGGACACAAAAGGGGTGGACAGGAGTTCGTGCCCGTCCACCTGTATTCTGAGATTCTTACCGTCAAAATCAGTGCTGACCATCCATTGTCTCCTTAGAGATCTGCGAGATACCTTCCGAGCTCTTTATTGGAATCTGCTACCACCTTCTCTTCGTCTATTCCGGTGATCGCTCCGTGCTCTACTGTGACTTCGCCGTCGATGACCGTGTAGTCTACAGCCCCTCTCAATCCTACGGTACCAAGCACCGACTTAGGATCATAGCATGCTCCCACGAGCTCAAGGCGGTCTGAATCGACCATAAAGAAGTCTGCACACTTACCGACTTCGATCGATCCTATCTCGCTGTCCCTTCCGAGCAGCCTTGCGGATCCCATCGTAGCTACTTTGAGCATGTCATATCCGGTCGGAGCAAGTCTGCTTGAATTCAGCCTGTGCAGGAGGAATCCTACGCGGAGTTCCTCGAGCATGTCGGAGCCGTCATTCGAAGCGGAACCGTCAACACCAAGTCCTACAGGGATGCCCATCTCCAGCATCTCAGGGATGCGGGCGATCCCGGATGAAAGCTTCATGTTGGATATCGGGCAGTGGCAGACACCTGTGCCAGTATCAGCAAGAAGCTTAAGTTCTTCGTCATTGAAGTGGATACCGTGGGCATACCAGACATCATCGCCTATCCAGCCCACTCTCTCCATATAAGCTAGCGGACGTACGCCCTCGCGCTCAAGCATGTAGTTTTCTTCATCCTTTGTCTCGCAGAGATGTGTATGAAGGCGTACACCCTTTTCTCTGGCGAGTATTGCTGACTCGCGGAGCAGGTCTTCAGAAACCGAGAACGGCGAGCAAGGTGCGAGAGCTATGCGGCGTTTCGATCTGAACGATCTGTCGTGATATTTGTCTATGAGGTCGATGCTGTCTTTCATTATCTCATCAACGGTCTGGACGACGCTGTCAGGAGGCAGTCCTCCGTCCTTGACGGACAGATCCATGGAGCCGCGCGAGAAATGCATCCTTACGCCAAGCCTGTCTGCAGCAGCAGCCTGAGCGCCGATAAGATCACCTGCTCCGGCAGGGAAAACGTAGTGATGATCGAACACCGTAGTGCAGCCGTTCTTCATCAGTTCGCCCATGCCTGTAAGAGATGACAGATAAACCGTGTCTTCGTTGAGGTTTTTCCAGATCTCATAGAGCGTTTTGAGCCAGTCGAAGAGCTCCATGTTCTGTACCTTTTCGAGGTTGCGTGAGAACACCTGATACAGATGGTGATGAGCGTTTACGAGACCCGGGTAGCAAAGCATTCCCGTGCCGTCGATCACTGTATCCGCATTGTGCTTTTCAGGGCCTATGTATGAGATGAGACCGTCTTTGCAGAACAGGTTCATGTTCTCATATACAGTATCCTTACCGTCGCAGGAGACTATCGCCCGAATGTTGTTTACTGACAATGTACCCATTTCAAGGCTCCTTTCTTATAGGATCTCAACCCAGTATATTTTCGTATATTGCTTTATCTCTGTTTCCGAATACGTTGAATATCACTTTGTTTATGCTGCTTTCATGGCTGTCGAGCCATTGTCTGACTGTTTTTACAGCGATCCCGGCAGCCTCTTCCGCAGGGAAACTGAAAACCCCTGTAGAGATGCAGCAGAAGGCGATATTCCCAAGGCCGTTCTCAGCGGCCAGATCAAGGCATGAACGGTAGCTGGAGGCCAGCAGTTCTCTGTGCTCATCCGTCAGCTCGAAGTCAACAATAGGGCCTACGGTATGAATCACATGCTTTGCGGGCAGACAGAAACCCGGAGTGATCTTTGCTGTTCCGGTTGGTTCGTCATGGCCCTGCCTCCTGACGATTTCATGGCAGCTCCATCTGAGCTCGACCCCTGCCGCTGAATGTATGCAATTATCGATACAGTTGTGAAGCGGTATAAAGCAGCCGAGCAATGTATAGTTTGCCGCATTTACTATCGCGTCTGCAGCCAGTCTTGTTATATCTCCCTGCCAGAGGTACAGCCTGCTGTCCAGCGCACAGGGCGTGAGCGAATCCACATTTACTATGCCTCTCAGAAGAGCTTCCCTCTTCAGATATGCATCCTGCACCTCCAGGAATTCTTTTCCCGCAGGTTTCGCATCCCTTACGTTCATCAGCGCCCGTAGCAGTTCTTTCTGCTTTGCTTCATCATCAGGCACTGTAACTTTGCGGTAGACAGGATTTTCATTCTTCAGTTTTTGTATTAGCCAAAGCCTGGCTTCAGTCTGATCCATTGTTCTCTTTCCTCATAGTAAGCATAAGCGCTGCGAAAAGTATGACTATTATGACTGCTGAAGCGGACCAGATGCCCTTATCCGGCAGAAACGATTCAGTGCCGTCGTTGTTGACTATGACATCCGCGTTCCTGAGCACCCATGCTCCTATGGCAGGTCCTATAAGGCCCGGTACGAACACCTGCCCGATGATACGTACCCCCTGGAACTGTCCCGCCCTGCCTTCAGGGATATTGTCTCTGATCATGGCTCCGAATATCGACATTCCCGCCAGATATCCGGTCATCGTGATCAGCGATCCGATAAACGCCTGAACGGCCGCCAGAGCATGTGTAAAGTATAATATAGTATACCCTATAATGAGCATTCCCGTCACGGGCAGTATGCTCCTTTTGAAGCCTTTGCTGTCGTAAAGTCTGCCGTAGAAAACAGTGGCTATGGCTGCCAGAATGATCGCCGGAGCGAATATCATTACATAGTTTTCAAGACCGAGTGTCTGTTCGTAATATATGATCAGATACGGCATGAAGATCTGGATCGATATGCCGAATATGGCAAAATTGAGAAGCGTCAGATACAGCCTTTTGTTTTCTTTTGCCACTGACGGCCTGAAGCTGTATGCGAGCGTCTCCCCAAGACTTTCCTCTGATTTTTTCAGTCCCGGATCATCCTCTATTATGAACCATCCGAGTATACCGATTACGGTTGTAGCTATTCCGATCACATAGTAGATGGTTACCCATGCGGAGTGATCGTCAAGATTGAAGCTCATGAAGCCTCCGAATACTACCAGTACGGCTACAAGAGGCATCATTGAGTTGACGCCTTCTATCTTTCCCCTGTTTGTGGAGTCTCCCCTGTCTGTCAGCCAGGCATTGTATGCCGCATCGTTCGCCGTTGAACCGAAATAAGTCATCACACAGTCCATCACTATCGTGAGCATTATGCTGTGTATGTACGCAAAGGCAATGATGCTGATGCCCCAGATGATATATCCTGCACTCATGAAGGCCTTGCGCTTACCGACCTTGTCCGATACGGCTCCCATTATGATGGTGGTGAGTGCCGCCGTAACGGCGCTTGCCATCACCATTGCAGATATGTCTGCTGCCGAAGCATGGAACATCTTGTATATGAACACGTTGAAGTACATGTTTTCAACGACCCATGCCACCTGTCCCATCAATCCGAAAACAAGCATGGATATCCAGAATTTCTTTCCGAGCTTAGTCTGCATCTCTGATCAACTCCTCATCTGTATTTTTGGGTTTTACCGTTATCCATACCCCGATGAATACCAGTATTATACCGGCCATCTGACGTACGCTTATCTGCTCTCCGAGCATAAGGAACGAGAACAGCGCCACAAATACCGGTTCTGACGCGTATATAAGTGTCGTATGTGATGTAGGACTCAGCTTCTCAGCGGATGTCTGGAAAATGAATCCAAGAGCTCCGCATCCGAGCGCCAGATACATAAGCTGCCACCATCCGGCAGCGCTCACCGGCAGCCTGAAACTGTCCTCAATTATAAACGCAAAAATAAATCCGTACACTGACACGAACGGAAGCTGCAGCGTGCCGAGCACTATCGGATCATGCCTGTGTGCATATCGTTCAGTGTAGAGCATCTGAAAAGAATAGAAAAACGCACTGATGATGCAGATCAGATCACCTTTGTTCAGTGAAAAGCCCGGCGAAAGGCACATGAGTCCTACCCCGATCAGTGTTATGAGTATGCTGATGATCTGCGGCCTGCCGGGCACTACATGCTCCTGCACCAGTATAATGAGCGGGGTGAAAAAAGCCACGAGACTCATCATGAATCCGGCATTTGAAGCCGTGGTGTACTTGCAGCCCAGCACCATGCAAAGGTATGACAAAAACAAAAACGTTCCCAGCACTCCGGAGTGCAGGAACGTTTCTTTATCAAGCTTGCGGTATCTTTTATGAAAAACAAGGAGGCATGCCGCGAAGGCAATCAAAAATCTGAGCGCCACCATGTTGAATACTTCGAGCTCGGCGAGTATCTGCTTTGAGAATATCGTCATGGCACCGAATATCATGGTGGCCGCAAGCATCATCAGATCACCTAATGCGATATGTTTTCTGTCTGCGGCCATACCTTGTCTCTTTGTTTATTTAATCCCGGTCACCTCTTCATTTAGAATTATACACCAGTTTCTCCCCATCTGAATCGCAAATAAGCGACTGTCCGTCAAGAATAGTGCCTCTGATAATACCGGAAGCGATCTCAGTCTCCACATGCTGCTGCAGATACCGCTTTATCGGTCTTGCTCCGTAGTGAGGATCATAAGCCTCGTCAGCGATGAACTCGAGCGCAGCATCAGTGACATTGAGCTCGATATCCCTGTCTTTGAGTCTGTCCGCGATACCCCTGAACGAGAGCTCAATTATACCTTTTATCTGCTCTTTCGTGAGCGGGCTGAACAGGATTATATCATCTATACGGTTGAGGAACTCAGGTCTGAAGCCTGCCTTAAGCTGAGCCATTACGAGTTTCTCCACCTCAGGATCTATCGTGCCGTCATCCTTCATGTTGTCAATGAGATCGGCACTTCCGATGTTGGAAGTCATGATGACTATAGTGTTCTTAAAATCGACAGTGCGGCCCTGGTTGTCTGTCAGGCGCCCGTCATCGAGCAGCTGCAGCAGGATGTTGAACACATCCGGATGAGCTTTCTCTATCTCATCGAAGAGGATAACGCTGTACGGTTTGCGGCGTACTGCCTCTGTCAGCTGGCCGCCCTCGTCATATCCGACATACCCCGGAGGCGCTCCGACCAGTCTCGACACGGAGTGCTTCTCCATGTATTCTGACATGTCTATTCTTATCATGTTGCGCTCACTGTCGAAGAGCGATTCCGAAAGTGCTTTTGCGAGCTCGGTCTTGCCTACACCCGTAGGTCCGAGGAAAATGAACGATCCGATAGGTCTGTTCTCATCCTTGAGGCCTGCTCTGGCGCGCAAAATTGCCTCTGAGACGGCTTTTACGCCCTCATCCTGACCAATGACCCTTTTATGAAGGATATCCGGCAATCTGAGGAGTTTATCACGTTCAGTCTCAACGAGCTTGCTCACAGGAATGCCTGTCCAGCCGGAGATGACTTCTGCGATCTCTTCTTCGGTGACCTCCTCCTGAAGGAGTCTGGCCTCTTCTCTTTTATCGGCAGCGGCTTTCTTCTCTTCGAGCTGTCTTTCGAGATCCGGCAGGACTCCGTACTTGAGCTGGGCTCCCTTCTCGTAGTCCGCATGCCTCTCGGCGTCTTCGATCTCTAGCTTAACGTCCTCGATCTGCTGCTTAAGGTTTTTGGCTTCGAGTATCTCCGCCTTCTCGTTCTCCCACTGAGCCTTCATGCCGGCGCTCTTATCCTTGAGTTCGGCAAGTTCCTTCTCAAGTATCTCAAGTCTGGCCATGGAGCCCTTGTCTTCCTCTTTGGAGAGAGCCTGTTTCTCGATCTCGAGCTGTGTGATCTTGCGGGATATCTGGTCAAGCTCCGAAGGCATGCTGTCTATCTCCGTACGGATGCGTGCCGCTGCCTCATCCATAAGATCAATGGCCTTGTCAGGCAGATATCTGTCGCTGATATATCTGTCGGACAGAGTCGCACATGCGATAAGAGCGCTGTCGGTGATCCTGACTCCGTGATGGATCTCAAATTTCTCCTTGAGTCCTCGGAGAATGGAGATCGTATCCTCAACACTCGGCTGATCGACAAGCACCTTCTGGAATCTTCTTTCGAGAGCCGCATCTTTTTCGATGTATTTTCTGTACTCATCAAGAGTGGTGGCACCGATGCAGTGAAGTTCTCCCCTTGCCAGCTTAGGCTTCAGGAGATTGCCTGCGTCCATGGCGCCTTCTGCAGCACCTGCTCCTACGATGTTGTGGATCTCGTCGATGAACAGGATTATTTTTCCCTCGGACTTTTCGATCTCGTTGAGAACAGCTTTAAGTCTTTCCTCGAATTCGCCCCTGTACTTGGCTCCTGCAATAAGAGCTCCCATGTCAAGAGCGTATACAGTCTTGTCCTTGAGTCCCTCAGGAACATCACCTGCAAGTATTCTCTGCGCGAGTCCCTCTACTACGGCTGTCTTGCCGACGCCCGGCTCACCGATCAGTACAGGATTGTTCTTGGTTCGTCTCGAAAGTATCTGCACCACGTGTCTTATCTCGGAATCCCTTCCGATCACCGGGTCGAGCTTGCCGGCTCTTGCCATCTCCACGAGGTCCCTGCCGTACTTCGCAAGAGCTTCGTAGTTATCTTCAGGATTCTGACTCGTGATTCTCTGATTGCCCCTTACCTTTGTGAGCGCTTCAAGGAACTTGTCCTTTGTTATGCCGTATCTGAGGAATATTCTCTCGCTCGGAGTTCCCTTCTCCGAAAGAAGTGCAAGGTAGATATGCTCTACGCTCACATATTCGTCCTTGAACTGATCAGCGACAGCTTCGGCATCCATGAAGATCTTGTTGAATCTGCGTGTACCGTATATTCCGTCACTGCCGCCCGAGACCTTAGGTATCTTGTCTACCTCTGCCTGAACGTCCTTTGTAACAGCAATGATGTTCACGCCCATGGACTGAAGCAGCTTTGGTATCAGACCATCCTGCTGCTTCAGCAGAGCGAGATGGATGTGCTCACCGTCTACCATCTGGTTGCCCATGGCGACCGCGATGTTCTGGCAGTCAAGCACAGCCTGCTGAGCATTCTGTGTGTATTTTTCGATGTTCATATATGCTTACCTCCTGTATGAAGATTTATTAGCGTATTTAAGAAAAACAGAAACCTTTCCGTTTTTTCAAAAACACAATAGCATAGATTTCAACGTTTGTAAAGAAAAATTTAGCACTCACTTGGTATGAGTGCTAATAATTTTTAATATATATGATTTCCGGTAATGCTACCTGTTGTTTCCTCTTCCGTCATGCCGCTCTCTGAATTCTGAGATATACTCATCCGCGACATTGAATGTGAAACCGTTGCCGTTGATCTCGTTCATGCTGGTGATGGTCATGAATGCTTCAGGGTCAATGGAAAGGACCGCACGTTTGACTTTATTGAAGTTTCTGCTGCTGGCTGCGCAAAGGATGATGTCCCTGTCTTCCCTGAGATAGCCGCCTACACCTCTCAGGATCGATGTTCCGAATCCTATTTTCAGCAGCTCTTCGTTCACCTCATGTATCTTCTCCGTCCATATCATTATCTGGTAACCGCCCTGCTCGAGCACTATCATTCTGTCCATTACCACACCGTAAACAAGCGCATAAAGAATGCCGAGGATTATTCCCTCTGTGGCAGTCACGGGGATCTGCAGGAGGAATATGGCGATGTCCATACCGGACATTATCGTTGCGAGTTTCCATCCGAGCTTGCGGTTCATTATCATGGCAGGAACATCGATACCTCCTGTAGAACCGCCGAGCCTCATAACCAGGCCGAGGCCTACACCGTCGAGCACCCCGGCGCATATTGCTGCCAGCATCGGCTCATTCACCAGATGATGCAGTGACGTCATCTGCTCAAATATGCTCATGAAAAACGGGAAAGCGAAGGTTCCGAGGGCGATAGTCGCCGCAAACCTCTTGCCAAGCACAGCTGCGCCTATAATGAACAATGCTAT
>CACZGY010000005.1 GCA_902780815.1 uncultured Eubacteriales bacterium | reverse complement strand
CTGCATTGCGGATCCGCGTGCTCTGATCGAAGAATAAGGAGGGGACATCATGAGAGGAAAAGTATGGAAATACGGAGATCACATCGATACTGATGTCATAATCCCTGCAAGATATCTCAATGATCCTGACCCGGCTGCACTTGCAAGCCACTGCATGGTCGATATAGACGAAGGCTTTGCGGGCGGAGTACAGGCAGGCGACATCATGGTAGGCGGCTGGAACTTCGGCTGCGGATCATCGAGAGAGCATGCTCCTATCGCCATACAGGCGAGCGGAGTATCATGTGTCATAGCCGCAAGCTTTGCACGCATTTTCTATCGCAATGCAATAAATATCGGGTTCCCTATACTGGAGTGCCCGGAAGCAAGCGAAGCCATAAATGCAGGTGACATCGTCAGTGTCGATACAAAGACCGGAGTCATCACGGATGAGACAACAGGCGAGAGCTTCCAGGCAAAGCCATTCCCGGAATTCATAGAAAACATAATCGAAAAAGGCGGATTGCTTTCTTATCTGAAGGATAAATAGAGGGATACCAGAATATGACTTACAAAATCGCATTGGTACCGGGCGACGGCATAGGCCCGGAGGTAACATTCGCTGCTGTTGACGTACTGAAAGCCGTTTCAGAAAAGTTTGGCTGCAGCTTTGAATTCAACGAATACCCGGCGGGCGGATGCGCTCTGGATAAATACGGAGTTCCGCTTCCGCAGGAGACGATCGACGGATGCCTTGCTTCAGACAGTGTTATGCTTGGAGCAGTAGGCGGACCTAAGTGGGATTCTGTCCCTGCTGACAAGCGGCCGGAGAAGGCGCTGCTTGGACTGCGCAAGGTGCTTGGCCTTTATACGAATCTCAGACCGGCTGCCATACAGCCTGCTCTTGCTGATGCATGCGTGCTCAGGCCTGATATAGCTGCAAGAGGTTTTGACCTCATGATTGTGCGTGAGCTCACCGGAGGAATATATTTCGGAGAGCGCGGCAGAAATGAGGCCGGTGATGTGGCTTATGATACTGAAACGTACAGTGTCATGGAGATAGAAAGAGTCGCAAGAAGGGCTTTTGACGCTGCAAGGAAGCGCAGGGGGCACGTTACGAGCATAGACAAGGCTAACGTGCTTGAGTCATCGAGACTCTGGCGCGAGACAGTTCACAGGCTCGGTGAGACAGAGTATCCGGATGTAAGGCTCGATGACATGTTGGTAGACAATGCAGCCATGCAGATAATACGCGACCCGTCGTTCTTCGACGTGATCGTCACATCAAACATGTTCGGCGACATCCTTTCAGATGAAGCATCACAGGTGACAGGTTCCATAGGACTTCTCGCGTCTGCATCGCTCGGAGAATCATCGAGAGGCATGTATGAACCTATCCACGGTTCCGCTCCGGACATATCCGGAAAAGACCTGGCAAATCCTATTGCTGCGATCCTTTCTGCGGCAATGATGCTCAGGTATTCATTTGATCTGGCAGAGGAAGCTGATGCGATCGAAAAAGCAGTATCAGACGTACTCTCAGACGGCCTCAGAACGGCAGACATAAAATCTCCGGGACAGGAAGACTGGATCAAAGGCAGCGAGATGAAAGAAGCTATACTTGATAAACTCAGAAGGAACTGAATGAAAACCAAGAAGAACAATTTTCTCTTTTATACTGACTGGGATGACAGTGTGACCGGATCTGCTCCTGCGCTTGCGGGCACTCTTGCCGCTTTTGCAACGGAGTTCGGGCTCTCGGGCAATGTATGGCAGCAATGGCTTACATACATCCTCATGATGCATGACAACGCTTTTACACTGGCATGTGAAAGGCGTGAAGTGCTGCCGGATTCGACTCTGGTAAAACTTGCGGAGCGCGATCTGGGCATTTTCATGGAACTTTTCAGAACAGGTGATACTGATTTTGATGAGGATGAAGGCCTGCTTCCGCTGATGCTCGACTACAAGGCGCCATATGACAGAGAATGCGTCACTGAAGCCGGACGCCGTATCAGGGAACTGAGCAGCAGGCTGGCCGCTGCTGAAGATGAACAGGAATTCACACGTACGCTCACAGCTCATTACGAAAAGTACGGAGCCGGGATGTACGGCCTCTATAAGGCTTTCAGGGTAGATCCCGCGGCAGCTGATGAGACAGAGCTCAGACTGATCCCTGTCACTGACAGTGCAGATGTGTGCTTCGATGACCTGATAGGTTATGAATCACAGAAAAAGACGCTCAGAGACAACACTGAAGCGTTTGTAAGCGGCCACTTTGCCAACAACGTTCTTCTGTATGGAGACAGCGGTACGGGCAAATCGACTAGCGTCCATGCACTCATGCATGATTACGCTGACCGCGGCCTTAGGCTTATAGAAGTATCAAAGCCGGACAGAAGCCGGCTGCCGCAGATCCTCTCGGCGATCAAAAAACGCAATTACAGGTTTATCCTGTTCCTGGATGATCTTTCCTTCGAAGAAAACGAAAGTGATTACAAGGAGCTGAAGGCGATGCTCGAGGGAGCGCTTGAGACGCGTTCCGATAAAGTGCTCATATACGCCACATCGAACCGACGCCACCTGATCCGCGAGACATGGGGTGACCGGAGCGACATGGAATACAATGAAGATGTACACAGATCGGACACCATGGAGGAAAAGCTGTCGCTTGCCGGCAGGTTCGGTGTAACGATCTACTATCCGAAACCGGGTCCGCGCGAATACCTCGAAATAGTAAAGGCGCTCGCAGCCAGGAAAGGCATAGAACTAAGCGGACAGGACCTTGAAGATGCAGCCCGTAAATGGGAACTGCGTCACGGCGGAATGTCGGGCAGAACGGCGAGCCAGCTTATCACATGGCTTGACGGTACCGATAAATAAATAAAAAAAGAAAAAGGACGAGTAAAAGATGGGATCAAAAAACGGATTATCACTTGACAGAGTATATCAGGCTTCATTCGCACTGAAGGATGTAGCCAGAAAGACAGACCTTATATATTCACCTCATTTCAGCAACGGCAACGAGGTATATCTGAAGACAGAGAACCTTCAGGTAACCGGAAGTTTCAAGCTGAGAGGTGCGTATTTCAAGATAAGCAGACTCAATGAAGAGGAAAAAGCAGCCGGAATCATCGCGTGCAGTGCGGGAAACCACGCTCAGGGAGTTGCCCTTGCCTCGACACACAGAGGGGCAAAGAGCATAATCTGCATGCCTGACGGAGCTCCTATAAGCAAAGTCGAAGCTACGAAGGCACTGGGAGCAGAAGTCCGTCTGGTAAAGGGCACATATGACGATGCATATACTTATGCATGCAAGCTCCGCGACGAGACAGGCGCAACTTTTATCCATCCTTTCGATGATCCTGATGTCATCGCAGGCCAGGGGACCATTGGACTGGAGATACTCGATCAGCTGCCTGACGTGGATGCGATCGTAGTACCTGTCGGAGGCGGCGGACTGATCTCGGGTGTCGCATATGCAGTAAAAAAGCTGAAACCGAATGTAAAAATATACGGTGTTCAGGCAAAGGAAGCAGCAAGTATGGCGGACAGCCTGAAATACGACGAACAGGTCACACTCAGCACGGTAAGCACCTTTGCGGACGGCATCGCAGTAAAGCATCCGGGAGATCTTACGTTCTCACTCATAAAGAAATATGTTGATGACGTTGTTACCGTCACGGAGGACGAGATCGCGGCAGCCATCCTTTCGCTTATTGAGAAGCAGAAGCTCATCGCAGAAGGCGCAGGCGCAGTATCCGTTGCAGCAATGATGTTCGGAAAGATCCCGGTAGAAGGCAAAAAGGTGGTTTGCCTTGTGTCGGGAGGCAATATAGATGTAAACATCCTTTCGAGAGTAATTACCAGGGGACTGGTAACGAGCGGACGAAATGCGACCCTGCAGATCGCGCTTGAGGACAAGCCGGGACAGCTGGTTGATGTCGCAACTATCATTGCGGGATGCGGAGCCAATGTCACAGGAGTACATTACGGACATTCTGATCCGGACACGGCAGTCACGAGCTGTGTTCTCACGCTCGAGATCGAGACCAGGGATTTTGAGCAGCTTGAGGAGGTCCGCCAGACTCTCAAAGACAAAGGATTTAATCTGATATAAAAACGATTCAATATACAAGGAGGATATAGAGATGGGATATGATTTCAAGATAACAAGGACTGCGTCGCCAAAGGCAAAACCGGACCAGAGTGCTCTGGGATTCGGCAAATACTACACTGACCACATGTTCCTTATGGATTACGATGAGGGACAGGGCTGGCATGACGGACGCATCGTTCCTTACGGACCGCTGTCTATCGACCCTGCGGCCTGCACGCTCCATTATGCTCAGATGACATTTGAGGGCATGAAGGCATACAGAAATCCGGAAGGGGGCATCAATCTGTTCCGTCCGGACATGAACGCAAAGCGTCTGCAGAACAGTAACGACCGTCTTTGCATACCTAGGATCGATGTTGATCTCTTCATCGAGGCTGTAAAGGCTATCGTTGATGTTGACAGGGACTGGGTACCGGAAGCACAGGGCACATCGCTCTACATCAGGCCGTTCATAATCTCGCCTGAACCTTCCATGGCAGTACATCCGGCTTCGAAATACTGGTTCATCATTATCCTGAGCCCTGTTGCAGCTTACTATGAAGGCAATGACAAAGAACTTCACGGAAGCCGCATCTGGGTAGAGGAAGAGTATATCCGCGCTGCTGTCGGCGGTACAGGCTTTGCTAAGTGCGGAGGCAACTATTCATGCGGAATGATCGCTGCCACCGAAGCAAAGAAGCAGGGCTGCGAGGAAGTTCTGTGGCTCGACGCCAAAGAGCATAAATACGTTGAGGAAGTCGGAACATCCAATGCTTTCTTCAAGATCAACGGCAAAGTTTACACATCATCGCTTACAGGCTCGATCCTTCCGGGCGTCACACGTGACAGTGCAATAAGACTGATGAGAAAATGGGGTGTTGAGGTAGAAGAGAAGCGCCTTGAGATCGACGACCTGCTTGCAGCAGCAGCTGACGGCTCGCTGACAGAGGCATGGGCTACAGGAACGGCATGCGTCGTTTCGCCTATCGGTCTTCTGAGATACAGAGGAGAGAACTTCCCGATCAACGGAGAAAAAGTCGGCGAACTCAGCCAGAAGCTTTATGACACACTTTACGGCATGCAGACAGGTACTGCGCCTGATGTGATGGGAGACTGGGTAGTAACTCTGTAGATAATAGTTATTGAAATACCGGCCGTGAGCCGCTGCAATAAGGAGACAAAAGATGAAAGAGAACGTCATTTTCTGCTATTCGGGTACAGGCAACTGCCTCGACATGGCAAAGAACATCGCAAAGAGCCTCGGTGATACGGACATCATCATGATGCGTAAATATCCAGCAGTCACAGATGTCAGAGAAGCAAAGAGGGTAGGATTCATATTCCCTTGCTATGGCGGCGGACTTCCGGGACATGTTGAAAGATACCTCCATGATATCAAGGTGAGCCCTGACGCATATACATTTGCGATCAACCAGAGTGCATCATACAAGGGCGAAGGCCTCAGAAAGCTGAACGACATCATTCCGCTGGATTACTGGGCGGCAGTCACACATCAGTGCACATGCATCTGGCTCTTCCCGCATGATCTCATGATCCCTAAGATGGGAGCGGTAGAAGCGCAGGCCAGATCGGAACACTTTGCTGAGAAGTTCGCCAGGGATATCAAAAATGAAGTGAAGTCAAAGAGAGGTGTACCTAAGGCATATGTTAACAGTGCAGAGCACGCTCTCTGGCCGCAGATCGCACGCAAGAAAGGCCTGACACTCAAGGCTAATGACAACTGCGTAATGTGCGGAACCTGTGCAAAGGTCTGCCCTATGGGCAACATCAGATATGCCGGCAAAGCTGTAGTGTTCAGCGACAAGTGCATTTCATGCTGCGCATGCGTACAGTACTGTCCGCAGGAAGCGATCAACTTCGGCAAGGGCACCGAGAAGAGAGAGCGTTATCACAACGCAAACATCACAGTGGATGATCTGAATGAGGAGATCATATCATTTTAACTGATGACCGGGACGCGGTTCATCCAGAAGCTGACCGATAATTAAAGAGCAAAAATGAAGAAAATCACGCTATTTTTGAGTTTTTCTCCAAACTAGCGTGATTTTTTATTTTATATTTGAGCAGATCTTACTTAGGGTTTGTGTTGATCTCGTCGTGGGATGTCTTGGATTCGCCGTCAACAGCATTTGCATCGTAAAGATCTTTCTTTATCTGACTGCTGCTGATCTCTGGAGTACGAGGCAGATAAACGACTTCTACGCCCTCATCTCTTAAAAAATCGAATTTGCCTTTCCAGTCATCTCCGATCACGAATGTATCGATATGATACTCGTGCATATCACTCTTTTTCTGTTCCCAGCTCTCTTCCGGGATAACCAGGTCTACATACCTGACAGCTTCAACGAGAGCTTTGCGCTGCTCATATGAGAAATAGCATTTCTTCCGCTTGGAGTCCCAGTTGAACTCATCTGTTGAAATGGCGACTATAAGATAATCGCCGAGAGCCTTGGCTCTTTTGAGCAGGTTGATGTGACCATAATGCAGCAGGTCATATGTGCCGTATGTGATTACTCTTTTCATAAAAAGACTCCATTCGCTTTCGGTTTTTCTGTTTTGTGAATGTATTATATCATTGCAGTCGAGTATATGGCAATTCATAGGGAGCCCGGCTCAATGGACACATTGCGCGCAGAGTGATATTATTTAAGAGTTAAGGGACAAATAAAGAGAAAGGCAGCAGAAAATGGAAGCAAGTATTAACAATGTGGGGAAGCTCGTTGAAAAAATAAGTGACGGAGCGATAGACATCGGTTTAAAGCTGGTGCTTGCGATCGTCATCTATATAGTTGGCAGCTTTATTATCAGGAAGATAATCAGGGGCATGGGAAAGATGAAATCCCTGAAGTCCATCGATACAACAGCTGCGGATTATATCACGAACTTTGTAAAATTCGCTCTTTATATAGTGCTGATAGTATCAATAGTCGCACTTCTGGGCGTGCCGATGTCATCGGTGATCGCTGCGATAGCCTCCGTTGGAGTAGCGATAGGCCTGGCGCTGCAGGGAGCTCTCAGCAATATTGCCGGAGGCATCATGCTTCTGATATTCCGGCCGTTCAGTGTGGGTGATTATATTTCAGCCGGCGGTGAAGAGGGTGTTGTCAGAACTATTTCACTGGTATACACCGTGCTTACAACCATTGACAACCGGAGGATATCCATTCCGAACGGAACTCTTATGAACTCTACGATCTGCAACACGACTGTGGAGGAGCTGAGGAGAGTCGATCTCCACTTTGATATTGCGGGATCGGAAGATTCAGACCAGGTAGAGAAGATCATGGCTGATGTTATAGAAAAGTCGGAATGGAAACTCGATCATCCGGCTCCGCAGGTGCTGATAACCGCAGGCGTTCCGGGTGGCCTGACATACACAGTCAGAGTCTGGGTGAAGACTTCAGACTACTGGAATGAGTATGGCGCATTGATGAAGGAGATACCGGCGGCGCTCAACAAGGCAGGCATTGCAAGGCCGTCAACACCTATCAGCGTAAACAAATAATACCGCAGAAAGGGCTAAGGTGTTCAGATGAAAAAAATCATGGGAGCTGTCATAACTGGAGCTTTATTTGCAGGACTGATCCTGCTGCTCGGAATATACGATGTTGCAGCGATAGGTCCTGACGGAACAGAAGTCGGTTTTTCACATATCAACCAGCTTGTACACAATCTTACCGGAGTAAATATGCTCTGGTATGAAATAACAGACTATATAGGTTACGGAGCAATAGCAGTCTGCGGCATGTTTGCACTTGCGGGATTCGTCCAGATGATAAAGCGCAGGAGTCTTCTGAAAGTGGACAGGGAGATATGGGCACTCGGCGGTCTGTTCATAGCAGTGATCGGCTGCTATGTATTCTTTGAAAAATACATTGTAAATTACAGACCGATCATAATGCCGGGAGAAACAGCTCCGGAAGCTTCATTCCCGTCATCACACACCATGCTGATCATGACTGTCATGATTGCCGTGATGATCGTTTCGGACAAGTATTTCGGTAAAGGACTTGGTGCCATCGTACGATTAGTGTGCTTCCTGACCACTATCGTAACGATAGGAGGCAGACTGTGGTGCGGAGTACACTGGTTTACAGATATCATAGGAGGTATCCTGCTCAGCGCAACACTTCTTTACCTCTTTGCAGCCGCCGTTTCAGGAGGAAGAAGAAGAAAGGCCGATCCTGATCTGGAGTTTGCTTACGATAACAGAAAAACAGGAAAACGCAACAATACCGCGCCGAAAACGATGAAAGGCTATAAACCGAAACACTGAATCATCTATAGAGCTATAATACAAAACGGTTAACAATTATCGAAAAAAACTATAGTTCTAAAATTGGTTATTAATTAAGACTATTGGTCAAAAACAAAATATGGCGATAGACTCATGAGAGGCATTTAATGCCTCTCATGGCATTTTTTGCGAAAATATCTAATGTTTTATGGAGGATCAAAATGGAAAAGAAAAATGACAAGCTGATGATCATCATCGCCGGTCTCATTATCGGTGTCATCGCAGCAGGTCTGGCATTCCTCGGAAACCCTAAGAACATGGGATTCTGCATTGCATGCTTCCTGCGTGATACAGCCGGCGGCCTCGGACTTCACAAGGCACCTCCGGTACAGTACATCAGACCTGAGATCATCGGTATCGTGATCGGCGCATTCGTTGCGGCGTTCGCGAAAAAAGAGTTTGGCTCAAAGGGCGGAAGCGCTCCGATGACAAGATTCGTTCTCGGATTCTTCGCCATGGTCGGCTGCCTTATGTTCCTCGGATGCCCGTTCAGAATGATCCTGAGACTGGCCGGAGGAGACATGAACGCTCTTCTCGGACTCGTCGGATTCGTGATCGGTATCTTCTGCGGAATCTTCTTCCTCAAGAACGGATACTCGCTCAAGAGAACATACAGCCTGACTGCTGGTGAAGGCTACTGGATGCCTATCCTCGAGGTAGTTATCTTCGTACTCCTCATTGCAAAGCCGGCATTCATCGCTTTCTCTGAGGAAGGCCCTGGATCGATGCACGCAGCTGTTATCCTGTCACTCGCAGCCGGACTCGTTGTAGGTGTTCTGGCTCAGAGAACAAGACTGTGCATGGTCGGAGGAATGAGAGACCTCGTTCTCTTCAAAGAGACAAGACTTCTCTGGGGATTCATCGCAATTCTTGCTGCAGCACTGGTTACCAACCTTGCACTCGGCGGATTCAAGTTCGGATTTGCTGAGCAGCCGATCGCCCACACAGACGGACTCTGGAACTGCCTCGGAATGCTTCTCGTCGGATTTGCATGCGTACTGCTCGGCGGATGCCCGCTCAGACAGCTCGTTATGTCAGGCGAAGGCAATGCTGACAGCGCAGTCACAGTTCTCGGACTCATGGTAGGAGCTGCATTCTGCCACAACTTCGGACTTGCTTCAAGCGGCGAAGGCCCTACACCTGCAGGAAAGGTAGCTGTTATCATCGGCATCGTAGTTGTATGCCTCATCGGCGTAGTAAATACATATGTCAAGGAGAAAGCGCCTGCAAAGGAAGCAGCATAAGAGGATCGGAGGTTTAAAATGGTAGATGCAAGAGGGCTGTCGTGCCCGATGCCTGTGATCATGACTCAGAAGGCAATGAAGAGCAAGGAAGACTACTACGAAGTACTGGTAGACGCTCCTGCTCCGCTCGAAAACGTTACACGTTTTGCCAAGAGTCAGGGCTACAATGTTGAAGTAGAAGACAGGGGCGGAGAGTATCTGCTCAAGATCTCCAGATAAGATCAGATGAAAAGCGGGGGAGCATTCCCCCGCTTATATGCTATAATGGTCTCTATGAACACGTATATTGCAACTTTTTTTATGCATTTCGGATCGATAAGGTATGAGCGCCTGTGCAGGTCAAAAGGGCTTGAGGCGCGTACAATGCCTGTTCCGAGAAGTCTGAGCAGCAGCTGCGGCACCTGCGTAAGGTACAGGGCACCGGAGCCGCTTTTTGATCCTGCACACGATGAGATGGAGCAGATGGTCATCTGCAACGATGACGGTACTTATACACAGATATACAAGGCGGAAAACCTGTAAAAAAAGTTGTTGCCCCGGGGAGTGAGATCCGCCGGGGCATATTTTTAGTTCTTAAAGTGCAAATATCTCCAGATCTTCGCAGGCATCGAGTGCCGGCCTTGGACCTACAACGCACACGGTGCCTTTCTCGGCCATGTCTCTGAGAACGTCGCTCAGGCCGGCAAGATCAGCGGTGGTTGTGCTCAGGATCTCTTTGCGGATCCTGATCCTGTCCTCATCGGTAAAACCTGAAAGGAAGAAGTCATCAGCCGATCTGCCTTTGGCGGCAGGCGAGAGCAGCGGCTCCGTAGAAGCGATGGTAGATATTATGAAACCATCGATGTCCGTGTCTTCTTCAGCTGCGAATCCGCTCAGGAAGTCAGATATCGTTTTGAAGATGCCAAGCGAGCGTCCCGGGCTTGGGTCTCTGTATGTATGACAGAACAGACTGCCCGTTCTGCCTGCGGACATTGATGCGCCATATGATCCGCCCTGAACTCTGATGCTGTTCCAGAGGTGCGAGAGCGAGATGATGTTGGCGGCAACCTGGTAATTACCGCTCATTACATGGCCGTCGCGCTTCAGGTCATATGATGTGACGGCAAATGATACTGCGGCCGGTATTTCTATACCCATACGGCGCGGCAGTGCTGATTCATAATGGGCTTTCTCAGGCATTGCCTCTCCGTCAGGGAGTCTCTCCAGGAACCCTGACAGGTCAGGGCAGCTGTCGGCCGTTACTCCGATGATCGCGTTCTGTCTGCAGATGCTTCTGCTGATAACCTTTTCTGCAAACGAAGTGAATGCGTCGAGATCTTCATCCGAAGCTGAACTCAGACCGTGCATATACTGCATAAAACTGTATCCGTTGACAGCTTCAGCAGCCGCATCTCTGGCTGACCAGTGCGATCTTGCCTCATACAGACCAAGACGGTGCCCGTTGGCCATTGCAGTACGTTTGGAATCTTCATCGATCTGAGTGATAAGCTCACGCATCATCGGTTTGTCGCCGAACTTTGTGCATGTCAGTATCTCAGCAATGAGAGATTCAGCATCCGAAAACTTCTCCGCGAGCACTGATGCCCTGACTCTGATGCATGGAGTGCATCCCTCATAATCATTATCCTTTGCCAGTATATCAAGTCCGAAGGAGATTCCCCCGATATACATGCGGATCTCGTTCTGCAGAGTGAGCACATCGTATTTTTCTGTCGGAAGATCTTTGAAAAATTCGGTAATGAGTGCAGCTTCAGGCAGCTCCGGCAATGTCAGCTGAGTGACAGGGAAGTAAGCGTTTATATGTACGATACCGTTTGACGGCAGCTGGTGGAAGAGCAGCTTTGCTCCGCATACGGACTTCTCCTCTGTAGGGATCAGCTGCGGCATAGGATCTATGTCTTTGATGTCGAGCTGCGGTATGGTTGCAAGGTCTTCTTCACTGTCATCGGTCTGCTGCCACTCAAGCAGTATTCTGTTGAGCTCTTCGAGACGCTCTCTGCCCGGTCCGTCCAGAGCTTCGACAGCCGCTTTTACACGGGCAGCTTCTTCTGATGCTTCCTTTGCAGCATATCCGCTGTCCGGTATGAGAATGAGTGTGGAAAGCATCGATGTATCTCCGAGGATCTCTCTTGCGAGGCCTTCCATTTCACCGCTTTCGATCATTGAACGCATCTTTGCGATCGACGAATCCGTAGTGAGATAGAGAGCAGGATCTCCGCCGTAGAGCCAGGAGGAGTATACTGAGATCATCCTGTAAAGAGCCTGAGGTTCAGGATACTGTCTGAACCTGAAATCCGTCTGATTCACCGATGCTTCGAGGTCCCTTTTGGCGAAGCCGTTCTCTGTTATCCTGTTTATCGTTTCTTCAACGATTGAGATGAGACGCTTTGCAGTTTTTTCAAGAGAAGCAGCATCAGGTTTTTCGTTTTCTCCGTCGCTTACTCCGCGGAAGAGCATCATGAGATATGGCTGGGCTATACCATCCGAAACATAGATCTCCATGTCTTCGGCGAGTCCTGAAGAGAGCACGGCACGCTTGAGCGGCGACTCGTTGGAGTCTGCTATCTGCTCAAGAATGATACTGAGTGCCAGCATCCTGTCTCTGTCTTCCCAGCTGCTGATGATCTTTCCGAAACAGATGAGAGGCTTGTCATCCTCTCCGCTCGCAGCAAAGCTGACGGTTTTGTCAGATCGGACCGGCACCTGCTCAGCAAGCTGCGGTATATCATCGAGTCTGTCAAATCCGGCAAGATACTCCTCGATTTTGGCGAGGGTTGCATCAAGAGGAATGTCACCGTCCAGATAGAAATATGAATTTGAAGGGTGATAATACCTTTTATACTGTTCGACAAAAGACTCATATGAGAGATCAGGAATGGCCTTAGGATCTCCGCCTGAATTGAAACCATAACAGCTGTCCGGGAAGAGGAGCCCTGTCATTGTCTCATCAGCAACCGAATCGACTTCAGACATCGCACCTTTCATTTCATTGAAGACAACTCCTTTGTATACAGGCTCGTCTCCCGTTGTGTCTATGTGCCATCCTTCCTGATAGAAGATGTTCGGATCGCTCAGGACATTAGGCCTGAAAACGCAGTCGAGGTAAACTCCTATCAGATTTAGATAATCCTGCTCAATGCGGCTTGAAACCGGATAAACCGTTTTGTCCGGGAATGTCATGGCATTGAGGAAGGTGTTCATTGAAGTCTTCAGGAGTTCTACAAACGGCTCTTTGACCGGATATTTCTCAGAACCGCAGAGTACCGAATGCTCAAGTATATGGAATACTCCTGTGCTGTCCTCAGGCAGCGTCCTGAATCCGACCGAGAAGAGCTTGTTCTCGTCACCGTTGTCCGCCCAGACAAGTCTGGCTCCGGTGGCATCGTGCTCCATCTCAACTAGCCTTCCGCCGATCTCCTTTATTTCACGTATGTCAGTCACGGTGAAGCCGTGAATCCTGTCGTTTATTGTCATATTTTTTATCTCCGGAATAAATTATTCTGTATATTATTGCGTCATACGCAGTACTCATAATACTCTACAATGATATACCAATATCAGGAGCAATTAAAGTGCATGACATGCTATAATGGTTTCATTAATAGAAGCGGCGTTGCCGTAAGGATGAAACCATTGATCTCCGGAGGCTGAGCTCCTCCGATAGAATGTTTTCAATAATTGTCAACGATCCTCGTTCAAAGGAGGCAGAGATGGTAGACAACGGTTTGATTTATTTCGCCAGAAAAGGTGATGGTGAAACCCTCAGCGACAAGATTTGCATGAGACCTGATAAAGCCAACAGACATGGTTTTATCTGCGGTGCTACAGGCACCGGAAAATCGGTCACTTTGAAGGTGCTTGCTGAAAGCTTTTCGCAGATAGGGGTGCCGGTATTCATGTCCGATGTAAAAGGCGATATGGCCGGCATAGCTGTACCGGGCACTGACAGTGAAGGTATGCAGAAGAGGCTGGACCGCTTCGAAATCAGGGATACTTTCAGCTACCGTGGGTTCCCGGTATCGATATTCGATATTTATGCAAAGAACGGAACGCCGCTCCGTACGACAGTGTCAGAGATGGGGCCGCTGCTGTTCAGCCAGGTACTTGATCTCAATGATACCCAGACTGAGCTGATGCAGGTCATTTTCAAGATCGCTGATGATCTCGGCCTTATCCTTACGGATACAAAGGATATGAAAGCTACACTGCAGTACTGCGCCGATCATTCAGGCGATTTCAAGATGGACTACGGCCTGATCCCTCAGCAGTCGGCTTCTGCGATCATAAGGGCGATAGTAGCTCTTGAATCAGAAGGCGCAGACATATTCTTCGGTGAACCTGCTATAGACATCAGGGATCTCTTCCTGACTGCTCCGGATGGAAGGGGAATAATCAACATCCTTGACGCGGAGACATTGATCAACAAACCGAGACTGTACTCGGCATTCATGCTCTATCTGCTGTCAGAGCTGTTTGAGGTGCTGCCTGAGGTCGGAGATCCGGAGAAACCGAAGATGGTATTCTTCTTCGACGAGGCTCATCTGCTCTTCAAGAATGCATCGAAGAGCTTGCTGGAGAAGATCGAGCAGGTCGTAAAGCTCATCAGATCAAAGGGCGTTTCGATTTTCTTCGTGACACAGAGCCCGGGAGATATACCGGGAGCAGTCATGTCGCAGCTGGGAAATAAAATAGAACACGGCCTGCACGCATATACGCCTGCTGAACAGAAAGCGCTGAATGCAGCAGCTGATGCTTTCAGGGAGAATCCTGAATTCGATACGAAGGAACTCATGCAGAACCTAGGTACAGGCGAAGCTGTAGTGTCAATGCTCGATGAAAAAGGCGCGCCTTCGGTGGCGGAGTATGCGTTCATACTGCCGCCAGAAAGCCGCATGGGTGCTATTACGGAAGAGGAGAGAAGAAACGCGGTGGATTATTCACCGCTCAATAATAAATATCTCGTGATGGTAGATAATGTTTCTGCATACGAGGTCATCACGGGACGTGTACCGGGTGCGGCCGCGGCGTCAGGCGCCGGGACCGTTACCGCGCCTGACGGGCAGGTATACGGCAACACCTCGGGTATACCTGCCGCTGCGCCGGAGGCGCAGGCCGCGGCCGATGACAGCATCACTGTAGACTACGAATCTGCTCCGCAGCCTGTTCAGCAGCCGAAAGTAAAGCCGGCAGCAAAGGCTGAAGAGGACAGCGGTTCCAGGATAGGTGATCTTGCTGACAGCTATCTCGGCAAGTCAGGTACGCGCCAGGTTATCAGATCCACCGGAGGCACTATCGGAAGAGAGATCGGTAAAACCATAGGCGAGGCTGTTCTTGGCAAGAAGGGGCGTACCATCGGAGGCAACATCGGTTCGGCGATCGGCCGCAATCTCCTGGGAACTCTTACGAGCAGAAAATAGAAAAAGGGGAACGTTTATGGCACTTACGAAAGAAGATATCGTAAAACTGCTTGATGACAACAAAATAAAATACGAGATAGTAGAGCACAAACCTGTCTATACGATAGATGAAATGCTTGAGTGCAATCTTCCGCACCCTGAGCAGATCGCCAAAAACCTCTTTGTCCGTGACGACAAAAAGCGCAAGTACTATCTCATCACTTGCCTCGAGGACAAGAAAGTCAACCTTAAGGAATTCCGCAAGGCACAGGATACCCGTCCGCTTACTTTTGCTTCGGAAGAAGACCTGATGGAAAAGATGGGACTCATACGCGGAGCTGTCACTCCTTTCGGTGTTCTGGCAAATGATGAAAAGGATGTTGTCGTATACATGGATAAGGATTTTGAGAACAAACTCATGGGCATCCATCCATGTGACAATACAGCTACCGTTTTTATAAACACGCGCGATGTTGTAAAGCTTATCAAGAAGCACGGGAACGAGCTCCATTTCGTCAAGCTCTAGTTCAAAGGAGACGGAAAAGCAATAATGATCCGCTTGAATGATAATGCTATTGAATATATGAGGCGGCTCGGTTACAGGGATGTTGTGCTGCTTACAGATGATGCGCGCACCTGATGTGATCCCTCCAAAGCGGAGGTGTCGGTAAGTTTTACCGACGGAGACGGCTCGGATCTTGCCGGGGATTACTATCGCGAAGAATCACAGATAGGTGCGGTTTATGTGCCTCTTCACGGAGTGATTCTCGAAGAGGATGCCGCTATCAGATATGAGAAATATCCGTGGATAGAGAAGTTTGAACTCGACGGTATAAAACCGGCACCGGTATGCTGCATTATACCGCTTCAAGCATAATTGTATACAATTATACATTTTTCATCACAATTTGTTCACATTATAGACAAACCTCCGTTTTTTTTGATAAAATACAGCAAATGAGCCGGATTGCCAGCTTAGCGGCTGTCCGCATTTTCAATTCATTGTCAAAAGTTAAAGGGTAAATCAACAAAAGGAGAATCTTATGAGTGGTTTTGTAGGTTTCATGAACAACATTCTGTACAAGCCATACATCGTTCCTCTGTTCCTGATTGCTGTAGGCATCTACTTTACGATCAGAACCAAGGGCGTGCAGGTTCGTATGTTCAAAGAGATGTTCAAGGTTGTCAGCGAGAAACCGGCTGATGAAAAAGGCATCTCGTCATTCGGAGCCCTGATGGTTTCGACAGCTTCCCGTGTAGGTACAGGAAACATCATCGGTGTATGTACAGCTATCATTCTCGGTGGCCCTGGAGCCATCTTCTGGATGTGGATCACCGCTATCTTCGGCGGAGCCAACGCATTCATCGAGTCCACACTCGCACAGATCTATAAGAAGAAAGCTGATGACGGCACGTATTACGGCGGACCTTCGTACTACATGCAGAACGCCCTCGGTCAGAGATGGCTCGGTGTTATTTTCTCAATACTGATCATCTTCACATATGCCGTAGGTTACAACATGCTCGCTGCATACAATCTGCAGTCGACGTTCGCAACTTTCAGCTTCTACAATGAGAAGTCGACTCCTATGGTAATCGGCGTTATCCTCGCAGTATTCTTTGCCGCCACTATCCTCGGAGGAGCAAAGAAGCTGACAGATGTAACAGGATTCCTCGTACCTGTAATGGGCGTTCTCTACGTAGCAATTTCTCTCGTAGTTCTCGTACTCAACGCAAAGAACTTCGGAGCAATGTTCGGACTGATCTTCAGCACAGCATTTGACTTCCAGGCAATCTTCGGAGGATTCACAGGATCCGTTATCATGTGGGGACTCAAGAGAGGTCTCTACTCCAATGAGGCTGGTATGGGTTCCGCCCCGAACGCTGCTGCTAAGGCTGACGTAGTTCACCCGGTAAAGCAGGGTCTCGTTCAGACACTGTCCGTATTCATCGACACACTGCTGATCTGCTCTGCAACAGCATTCATGTGCCTGTCCACAATGTCAGTAAATCCTGCTGACTATGTACTTGAGGACGGCGGAGCTAATGCGGCAGGTTATGTACAGACATGTCTCCACACCGCACTTGGCAGCTTCGGACCTGTCTTCATCGCAATCTCGATGACACTGTTCGCGTTCACTACTCTGATCGGTAACTATTCATACTGCGAAGGCTGCTTCGCATTCATTCTCAAGAGAGATATGTCAAAGACAGAGGTTACGATCTTCAGAATTATCGCTATCATCCTCGTATTCCTCGGCGCTATCTCAAGCGCAGGACTCGTATGGGATACAGCTGATATGTTCCAGGGACTCATGGTAGTATGCAACATTCCTACCATCGCTATCCTCGGCGGAGTTGCTGTCAAGGCACTCGATGATTACACTAAACAGAAGAAAGAGGGCAAGGCACCTCATTTCAGAGCTGCCGACATTGGTCTGCCTGATGACGCGGTAGACTGCTGGAAGGGTGAACGCATCTGATAAAAGTATTTTTACGATAAAAACAATAAAGAAAGGCCATCCGGACTACCCGGATGGCCTTCTTACTTAATGATCAAACTTTGTGCCTCCTATTTCAGTAAAGTCTCCCATTCGGCTTCTTTGAAGCCTACAAGAACTGTGTCAGAGGTTACAGCTATTGGCCTCTTCACCAGAAGGCCGTCACTTGCGAGAAGCCTGAACATATCATCCTCGCTCATCTCCGGAAGCTTGTCCTTGAGCTTCATCTCCTTGTAGAGCATACCGCTGGTATTGAAAAACTTCTTCAGAGGAAGTCCGCTCATCGCGTGCCACTTTCTGAGCTCTTCTTCGCTTGGATTATCAGTCTTTATATCCCTATATGTAAATGCAACGTTATTGTCCTCAAGCCACTTTACAGCTTTTTTACAGGTTCCGCACCTCGGATAGCATACTGCGAGCATAACAAACCTCCTTTTGGCCTGCATCAATCTGTTTGTATTAATCTTGTCCTAATAATATCCCAAATCTGTCTGCTGTCAAAGTTTCCTGCCATATCTCAAATGTTAAACGGTGCCAATGCGTTGAAGTTATATATGCCTAATGAATCGGCAGGTATTTATGATAAAATAACTATGTATGGCTAAGATTATTTACATTGATGGGCTTGAGGTCGAGCTGACCAGGAAGCGCATAAAAAGAATGAATATGAGGATAAAGGAGCCTGACGGCCGGATCGTCATCAGTGCTCCTTATATGGTGCCTGACAGAGAAGTGATCGCATTCGTCAGAAGCCGCAGAGACTGGATCGACAGAAACGTGGAAAACGTCCGCGCAAGGTCGCAGGCTCATCCGAGGCCGGCAGACAAAGCTGAGAAGGAGGCCATGAGGGCATACCTTAAAAAGCGCATCGAGGCACGCCTGCCTGTGATAGAGGAAGCTACAGGCCTGTACTGCAGCAGCTGGACGGTTCGCGATATGCATACCCGATGGGGGAGCTGCAACACCAATACGCATCACATCAATCTAAGCCTCATGCTTGCTGCGAGAAGTGATGTGGAGCTCGATTACGTGATACTGCACGAGCTGGTGCATACTGTGGTTCCTAATCATGGTCCGGACTTCTATGCCCTCATGGACAGGTTCATGCCGGGCTGGAAAAAGATACGGAAGGCACTGAAGTACGGTTAAAAGAGCTGTATCAGTAAGTATTAAAGAAAGAAGAAGTGGAAGTACCTCAGCTTATAATCGATCTCGCGATAATGCTGACTACCGCAGCGGTGGTCACTATAGTTTTCAGAAAACTCAGGATCCCTACGATACTGGGTTATATTGTCGCGGGATTTATTATCGGCCCGCACTTCCCGCTGTTCATGAACATAGAAAGCGCAGCGTCGGTCGAAACATGGAGTGAGATCGGAGTTGTCATAATACTGTTCCATATAGGACTGGAGTTTGATTTCCACAAGCTGTCCGAGATAGGGAGTACTGCAATAGTATCGGCAGCGGTCAAGATGGGCGGCGTGATGCTGGTAGGCTATGGCTTCGGCATCCTCGCGGGAATGAGCACCATGAATGCTGTATTCCTGGGAGCCATGCTGTCGATCAGTTCCACAGTGGTTATACAGAAATGTTTCAGCGAAATGGGCCTCGAAGGCGAGAAGTATACGGGCCTGGTTATGGGATCGCTCGTTATGGAGGATGTCATCGCGGTCTTTATGATGGTGGTGCTCACGACCATTTCGGCGAGTCAGGCTTCAGACGGAAGCAGCATGGCGCTCCGAATGTTTCTGATGATCACATACCTCGTGCTTTGGCTGGTTCTCGGAATATTCTTTCTTCCGACTATCCTTGACAGAACTATGGAGCTAATGAGCGATGAGACGCTCACGCTGCTAAGCCTGGGCTTCTGCTTCCTGATGGGAATGCTTGCCCACTGGCTTGGCTTTTCGATGGAACTTGGCGCATTCATTGCAGGATCGCTGTTCGCCGGGACACGTCACGTTCATAAAGTCGAAAGAGTGACCGCCGGCATCAAGGACATGTTCGGAGCCATATTCTTCCTTTCTGTAGGGATGATGGTGGACCCGGGCATAATCGCAGCACGCTGGACTTCGATAGTCCCGATAGCGATACTGGCCGTTGTTGCCAAGCTGATATTCGCTACCATCGGAATGATCCTTTCCGGTCAGGAGCCGGGAACAGCCCTGAGAGGAGGAATATCTCTCGCGCCTATAGGTGAATTCTCTTTCATCATAGCGAGCCTGGGCATATCCCTTGGAGTCATGGACAGCTATCTGTACCCTGTAATAGTTGCCGCATCGATACTTACTATCATCATCACACCGGTCCTGATAAGAAATCAGGATAAGATAATAAAAGCTATATCAAGGGCAGTTCCGGAAAAGATCAAGAAAATGATCCGGAATTACACATCTGATCAGCGTAGCGATGAGGAACATGTCTCCGAGTGGAAGATAGTACTTAAGGATTATTTCCTGAAAGTCGCGATCTACGGAAGCATCATGCTCGTCCTGACTCTGGTGTGCTGCCGGGCCCTGTATCCGGCTCTTGCATCGTTTGCCGGAAAAAGAGCAGCTAAAATCCTGGTCATTATCGTGAACTATCTGGCATTGGCAGTATTCGCTGTTCCTTTCATGGGCAACCGCAGTGTCGCTTTCACACAGCTTTGGATGGACAGACTGGCAAACAGGCCTCCGCTGGCCGTGATGACACTGATGAAGATAGTGATACTTGAGCTGATCGCCCTGATACCGGTCGAGACGCTGTTCAACATAAACAATCTGATAATTGTGCTGCTCATTCCGCTGAGCGTGTTCCTGATCGCGAGATCCGAGTTTATTGCGACTTATTATCTCCAGCTCGAAGCAAGATTTTTCGCGAATCTGAATCAGAAGACTATGGAAGAGCGCGGAGGCGCAAGACAGAGAAAGCACTGGCTGAACGAAGACTACAGCATATTCGGCTGGGATGTTCCGGCAGGCGCTCCGTATGAGGGGAAGACGATACAGGAACTGGACTGGGGCAGAAAAGACGCTGTGTATGTGGTCAAGGTAAGGCACGGTGATAAAAGGATCCCTATGCCGCCAGCAAGGACAGCTTTGCATGCCGGAGATCATGTCCACGTCATCGGAGATAAAATGTCACTTGAGACATTCTATAAGACTCTCGGAATAGACCAGGACGTCCATATGCGCACACTCAAGGCGTTCCTAGATGAAGACTACACAGGAGGCAACGCGCTTGCCTGCGCTGCCATCCAGGTCAGAGGCACTGAGCCTTATGTCGGAAAGCCGATAAGAAGAAGCCGCATAACTGCGCGCAACCACTGCATGATACTCGGCCTTGAACGTGACGGATACGCGTATACAATGCCGGATTCAAACATGCTTATAGAAAAAGGGGACATACTCTGGATAATCGGTACAGGAACGAACTTGAGCAGCATAGCTGCGCACTCGGTCGGAAATACCGGAACGCATTCAGATGCCGGTGCTGCTAATGAATTTCCTAAGGACGGTGAGATCAAATGAACTGGGAAATTATCTCGACCTATCTGCTCCCTCCGCTTGTCGGAGCGGTGATAGGGTATTTCACGAATTATATAGCAGTAAAAATGCTGTTCAGGCCGCGCAGACCGGTGTATCTGTTTGGCCACCAGCTTCCTCTGACTCCGGGAGCCATCCCGAAAGGTAAGGCGAGGCTCGCGAAGTCGGCGGGGAAGATCGTACAGAACGAGCTTTTCACGCGCGAGGATATCTCGGGCAGGCTTCTGACTGAAGAGGTTGAAAAGCCGCTCATCGACAAGGTTATGAGCATCCTCGAATCCGACATAAGAGACACCGGGGCAGTACTCACAGGAAGCCCGGAGAAATATGACAGGCTCGAGGACAACTTTACCGAGCTCCTTTCCCTGAAGATAACCGACGCCATAAAGAGGATGGACATACCTGAGACCATTCACAAAGAAGGTAAGGCTATGCTTCTGGAGCATGTCCTGAACTCAAGACTCCTTTCTCTGGTGGTCACAGACAAGCTGATCGACAGGGTCATGCTGGCAGTCAGCGAAAAGATGGAGGAATTCATAGACACCAGAGGGCCTGAGATGGTCAGCGAGATCACCACATCGCGGATACATGACCTGGGTGACAGGACCCCTCTGTACGTACTTGAACTTGCAGGCTATGATCCGGAGTACGTAAGAAAAAAGATAACCGATGCATACAGAGAATCTGTGGTGAACGCGGTCAATTCCGCTCTCCGCAGGATAGATGTGGCCAAGGTAGTAGAAGATAAGATCAACTCAATGGCGGTGGATGAACTTGAAAAGGGAGTGCTGACCGTGATGAAGACCGAGCTCAAGATGATAGTGGATCTGGGCGCTCTCATAGGTCTTATTATAGGCAGCATCAATATATTCATTTAACGGAGACAAAGAATGTACGACAAAAACGATTATGTGGTATTTGAACATGTCCGCAAAGTCTACCATGTGGGCGAAGTGGATATAGAGGCTCTTGCAGACGCGACTTTCAGCGTTGCAAAGGGCGAGCTTGCCATTGTTGTCGGCGAATCCGGAGCCGGAAAGACTACTCTGCTTAACATACTGGGAGGCATGGATACCCTTACGAGCGGCAAGGTGCTCCTCGACGGAAAAGAGATCAGCAGACTCAGCATGAAAGAACTGACTAAATACCGCAGATACGATATCGGCTTTGTGTTCCAGTTCTACAACCTGGTGCAGAATCTTACCGCGCTCGAGAACGTGTCTCTTGCTACGCAGATATGCAAGGATCCGCTTGATCCCGCTGAAACGCTCAAAGCGGTAGGACTCGGCGAGAGGATGTACAACTTCCCGGGACAGCTCTCAGGAGGCGAGCAGCAGAGAGTGGCGATCGCAAGAGCTCTTGCCAAGAATCCAAAACTGCTTCTCTGCGATGAGCCTACAGGTGCGCTGGATTACAACACCGGCAAGCAGATCCTGCAGCTGTTGCAGGATCAGGCGCATCACTCAGGCGCCACAGTCATCATAATTACTCACAACAAGGCGATCACTCCTATGGGGGACCGCGTAATAAGCGTCAGGAGCGGAAGAGTACAGGACGTGAAGATCAATGAACATCCTGTGCCTGTTTCTGAAATAGAGTGGTAGCATGCTAAAGAAATCGACCTTCAGAGAGATAAAGACCTCACTTGCAAGATATCTTGCGATCTTTGCGATCGTGGCTCTTGGAGTGGGGTTTTTCAGTGGCCTGAGGGACTGCAAGGAGTCGATGGTGAGCACCGCCAGCCGCTACCTTGAGAGGACGAATTTCTATGATTACCAGATCCTTTCATCGTATGGCGCAGATGATGAAAGCGTTGCTCTGGCAGAGTCGTGGGACGCAGTGGAAGCAGCCGAGGGGTCCATACAGATAGATGTGATCGCACGCTCGGGAAGCGGAGACTCAAGTGCTCTCAAGGCGATTTCCTTGCCGGAGAATATAAACACGCTGAATGTCACTGAGGGAAGGCTGCCGCAGAACGTGAACGAGTGCGTGCTCGATGCCTACAGCATAACTGACGAAGGATTCCACGTAGGCGACCGCATCGAGATAACAGACGAGAATGACAAGGACAAGCTCGGGGATTTCAAAGTAAAGGACTTCGAGATAGTCGGTCTGGTCAATACACCGATATACCTCGACTACCAGAGGGGATCGACAGACATTGGCAACGGAAGCCTTGACACCTTTTTCTTCATAGACAAGGATGCTTTTGACGTAGACTATTACACCAATCTTTATGTGAAGCTCGCGGGCGATGAAGTGTCGCTGACAGATGAGCATGAAGACAAGCTCAAGGCACAGGAAGATAATATGAAAGCACTCGCCGAAGCCGTCACTGAAGAGCGCAGGGAGACTGCTCAGAAGGAAGCGCAGGATGAGCTCGACGAGAAGAAACAGGAATACGAAGACAATCTTGATAAATACGAGAGAGAAAAGGCTGATGCCGAGAAGAAGATAAAAGATGCAGAAAAAAAGATCAAAAATGGTGAGGCTACAATAAAGAAGACCCGCAAGGAGCTCAAAGCGGGCATCAGCAAAGCCAATACAACGATACCTGAACTGGAGTCGACCATTAGCGATCTGGAATCCAAGAAATCGCAGGTCGAAGCCGGGCTTGCGGAGGCAAAAGCAGGCAAGGATCAGCTCGATGCCGCGCTGGCTGCAGGCATGATAACTCAGGAGATGTATGATGCGCAGGTCGCGCCGATCAATGCGACGATAGCGGAGCTGAATGCAAATCTCGGCAGCATCAACAGCGGCATCTCCCAGGCGAAGGCCGGTCTTGAAAAGGCAAAAACCGGTCTGGCTAAGGCAAAAGCAGGCCTGAAAGAGCTGGACAAGCAGGAGAAAAAGCTCAATAACAGCAAGAAGCAGCTGAAGAAGGAGAAAGAGAAGGCTGACAGCGAGTTCAGTAAGGCAGAGAAAGAACTTGATGATGCCAAAGAAAAGATCGATGAAGCGCAGGAAAAGATCGACACCATGGAGATCGGCAACTCCTATGCTCTCTCACGCAAAGAGAACATGGGATACTCTTCGTTCGACAGCAACTCGAGCATAGTAAGCAACATTGCAAAGATATTCCCGTTATTCTTCTTCCTGATCGCGGCTCTCGTCTGCATGACGACCATGACGAGAATGGTGGAAGAGCAGCGCACACAGATAGGAATACTCAAGGCGCTGGGATACAGCAACAGCCAGATAGTAGGGAAGTATATGTTCTATTCGGGAAGCGCCTCGTTCCTGGGAGCTGTCCTCGGCTTCTTTGTCGGATGCAAGGTGTTCCCGGCCGTCATCTGGCAGGCTTACACGATGATGTACGACTTCAGCGATGAGGTCGACTATATAATCAACTATAAGCTCGGGATCAGTGTACTGGCTGTAGCGATGCTTTGCTCGATGGGAGCTACATGGGTCTCTATAGCTTCGGACTTCAGGGTGCCGCCGGCAGAGCTGATAAGGCCGAAGACTCCGCCTGCAGGAAAGCGTATTCTGATGGAGAGGATCACGCCTTTGTGGAACCGCATAAGCTTCCTTTACAAGGTGTCCATCCGCAATATTTTCAGGGATAAGAAGAGGTTCCTGATGATGGTCATCGGAGTCAGCGGATGCACTGCGCTGCTGATCGCGGGTATCGGCATCAGGGCGACTATATCCAAGGTCGCGGATTATCAGTTCGATGAGATATCCTTATATGACATCACTGTTGTGTTCAGCAAGAACATGACGGAGAAGAGGCAGAAGGACTTCATGAAGGAGCTCAGCTCCGGAGAAGAAATCGGGGATGAAAACGTCAGGTTCCTGCACCGCGGAGAGGTGACAATGGTGATGGGTGATAAGACTGCCGATATCACCTGCGTAGCTACTGAAGCTGAAGGCTTCGATGACTTCATAAACCTGCATAACGGTGATCAGCATATTGATTATCCGGGGCCGGGAGAGATAGTGATAGTCAAGAAGACCAATCATGATTACGGGCTTGACGTGGGAGACGAGGTAACGCTTCGCGATGACTACCGTGAGATGAAGGTGAAAATAGTCGGTGTAGCGGATAACTACGTTTATGACAGCATATACATGACACCTGAGACATACAGGGAGGGCTTTGGCAAGGAACCGGATATAAAAGCGGCATTTATCAATCTTGACGATGGTACGGAAGAAGAGACGATAAGAAAGACTTCTGCCGATGCTGCCGGATATGAGTATGCCGCAGCTGTTCAGACTAATATTGACGTCAGAGAGAATGTCAGCAGGATGATGAAGAGCCTGAATGCCATCGTGTATGTGGTCATCCTGTCCGCAGCCCTGCTCGCGTTCATCGTGCTGTATAACCTCACTAATATCAACATTACCGAGCGTCTGCGCGAGATCGCCACAATAAAGGTGCTGGGATTCAACCAGCTCGAAGTCTCGCAGTATGTATTCCGCGAGAATCTCTTCCTGACAGCTGTGGCGGCAGTTGTCGGAATACCTATGGGAGACTGGCTGCTGAAATTCGTGATCGACAATATCGTTCTGAGCATGATCTACTTTGAGCCGCGGCACGGTCCGTATGACATACCGATATCCGTAGCATTGACATTCTTCTTTGCGTTCCTTGTGAATCTTGCCATGCAGAAGAGACTGCGTGACGTATCAATGACGGAGTCGCTTAAATCTGTAGAGTAAAAGAACGAAAAAATGTATAATTAGCAAAACGGCCGGCATGGCATTAATGATTTGGAGGACAGATTTTTATGAAGAAGTTTATTATTGAGATGGAAGACGGCGGTGTCATGAAGGGTGAGCTCTACAAAGACATCGCACCTGAAACCGCAGCCAATTTCGAGAAGCTTGCAAATGAAGGCTTCTATGACGGACTCATTTTCCACAGAGTCATTCCGGGATTCATGATCCAGGGCGGATGTCCTAACGGAAACGGCATGGGAGGTCCGGGATATACCATCAAGGGCGAGTTCACTGCAAACGGATTCAGAAACGATCTCAAGCATGAGAGGGGAGTTCTGTCGATGGCAAGAGCTATGGATCCGAACTCTGCAGGCTCGCAGTTCTTCATCATGACAACCACTTCGCCTCATCTCGACGGCCAGTATGCGTCATTCGGAAAAGTGACAGACGGCATGGCAGTTGCGGATAAGATCGTAAATGCAAGGCGTGACTTCAGGGATAAGCCTCTTATTCCGCAGAAAATCAAAAGCATTCGTGTAGAAGGATAGATGAAAGACAGCAGCTGGGAAAAAACTCAAAAGAAACTGTATGCGATGGTCTCGACAGGCGTGACCGACAGCGGGCTGAACCAGTTCTACGACATATTCAGTACACTTGCGCTGGTGGCCAACCTCGTCTGCGCATTTGCCGCAACGTTTGACAACCTGGAGGCGAAATACGGCCTTCTGTTCAATTATGTTGACGAGATCACGGTATTGTTCTTCGCTATCGACTATGTGCTGAGGATCATCACTGCAAAGCAGCATTACAAAGGCTATTCTGCCGGAAAGGCAATAGGAAAGTATGTGACTTCGGGATACGGCATCATCGATCTGCTGTCGTTCCTGCCGCATTATCTGCCGACATTCTTCCCGGCGGGAGCCGCTGTATTCCGCATGCTCAGAGTTGTCAGGATATTCCGACTCTTCAGGATCAACGCGTATTCCGACTCGCTCTCGCTTATCGGGAATGTACTGTCAAAGAAAAAGACCCAGCTTCTGGCATCGGTATTCGTCATAGTGCTGCTCATCATGGCTTCAAGTCTGTGCATGTACAGCGTTGAGCACGAAACCCAGCCGGATGTGTTCAGAAACGCGTTTTCTGGTATATGGTGGGCGACATCAACCATGCTTACTGTCGGTTATGGAGATATATATCCAATCACGCCGATGGGACAGTTTCTGGGAATAATAATATCATTCCTCGGAGTAGGTCTGGTCGCCATACCAACAGGTATCATTTCCGCAGGATTCGTTGAAGAGTACCAGCTTGCAACACGTCTTGCAGATATCGAGCAGGAGAAAGACGTCCGTTTCATCAAGGCATCCATCGATCCGGGAGATGCCTGGATAGGCAAGACAATAAGCGAAGTGGCAATGCCGAGCGGATCAATAATCGCTCTGGTAATAAGAGAGGGCGAAACACTGGTACCAAGGGGCGATGTAGAAATAATGCTTGGGGACAAGCTTATAATCTGCGCTGAATCCGCAACAGAGGGTATGCTCGAGGACGTAAAGGAAGTTGTTCTGGGCAGGAGCCATCCTTGGAAAAACCAGAAGATCAGAGACCTCGACATATCGCGTCAGACTTTCATCGTGCTGGTAGAAAGAGACGGCAAAACTATAAAGCCGGATGGCGATCTTGTTTTGCAGGAAGGCGACAAGGTCCTTATCTACACAAAGGAAAACCTGAGAAAATACATGAAAGAGCCGCTGTTCTAGGCGGCTCGCCTTATTAGGATAAAAATAATGAAGAAAACCACTATTTGCTACATTGAGAATAACGGCAGCTGGCTGATGCTCTACCGCGACCGCAAGCCGGGGGATATGAACGAAGGCAAGTGGATCAGTCCCGGCGGCAAGGTGGAGGAGGGCGAGACGCCCGATGAATGCGTAGTGCGTGAGGTTCTTGAAGAGACCGGTCTCAGGCTGAATTCGTGGGTATTCCACGGAATAATAGAGTTCCGGTCGGATGAGTACGAAGATGAAGACATGTACCTGTACTCATCCTCGGACTTTGTGCCTGATGATGAGGAGGCAGCCCGTATCTTCACGGAAACAGGCTTGTATGAACCGCCTGACTGCAGCGAAGGCGAGCTTGTATGGGTGCCACATGGGAAAATGCTGGATCTTCCGGCGTGGGAAGGGGACAGAGCATTCCTGACGGAGCTGCTCAACGGAGCTGAGGAGATCAGCATGAGGCTGGAGTATAAAGGGGAAAGCTGCACTGTCATAAAGAAGTAAATAAAAACTCCGCGGTACTGCCGCGGAGTTTATGTTTTGATCAAGTTCGCTGTTTAACCTTCGCTGTCCTCATCCTTTACAAGACCGTGTTCGTCGATATTGCTTTCATGACCTGCCTCATCCGTGCTGTAACGGACTATGCCGTTTTCATCGGCGATGAAGAACAGGTAATTATGCTTCTCGTAATTGAGTGTGGCGTCGATCGCGTCTCCTACTACCTGGCAGATAGGCCCAGGAGGGAGTCCTGCATATTTACGGGTATTGTATGGGCTGGTGCTCTCAAGCTGGCTTACTTTGAGGTCGACCCTGTCTTCCTGGAATATGTAGCAAACTGTTACGTCTGATCCGAGAGACATTCCCTGATCGAGCCTGTTCATGAATACACCGGCAACACCCGCCTGATCATCAGCGGTCGCCTCTTTTGTAACGATCGATGTCAGAGTCAGGAGCTCATGTACGGAGAATCCCGAAGCATCGATAGCTTCACGCCTCTCGGTGAGCTCGCTGTCCATCCTGTCGAGACACATCTCAGTAAATCCTTCGATGTCTGAGTTATCTGTTGTTACGAAGTATGTATCTGCGTACAGATATCCTTCAAGCGGATACATGATGTCCTTATCGAGGATCTCGTCAGTGAGGAACCAGTATTTGTCGATCAGCTCGCGGAGATATTGTTCATCGGACCACTTCGCGAGTATTTCGTCTGCTGTGAACGGCAGCTGCTCAGCCATAGCTTCAGCCACCTGCTGCAGACGCGCGCCGTCTTTGACTTCAATGGATTCCTTGGAGATGTAATCAAAATCTTCTGTATTGATCACCTTCATGATCTCCTGGAAGGACATTGAAGGACTGAATATGTATGTATTTGCCTTAAGGCTGTTGTATCCGCCGATCCTGCTGTTGACCTTGGCGCAGAACTTGTTTTTGACCAGTCCGGCTTCGTCGAGTATTTCTACTATTGCCGAGGCTCCGCTTCCGCTAGGGATCTCAACAACGACCTTTTCTTCGCTTTTAGGATCCACAGGCCTCAGACCCATGGTGTAATAACCGCCTGCTCCCACGAGCACTGCCAGAACGAGTATCAGCAGCACCAGACATCCGCAGCCTTTTTTCTTCTTTTTCTTTTTCCTTGTTGTTTTTTCAGCCTGAGCCTGCTGCATATCTATCTCAGCCTGCCTTGCTGCTCTTTCTTCTCTGGCTTCTGCACGTTCTACACGACTCATTAGCCAACCCCTTTCGTTTATTAATGATTTCTGTTGTGGTATAATATACGAAGTATGCGGCGACACCGGAAATCTCTGCGGCAGCGCCGATATAATCGTTGAAACTATTATATAGGATGGGAGTAAAAATGACAAAGAATTCCGTCAAAGCGTTTCTCGAACGCAAGAATATTGAAATAAGCGCCAAGCGCTATGGTATCGATGCGCTGTCGGCTATGGCGCAGGGACTGTTCTGTTCTCTGCTTATAGGAACGATAATTAACACGATCGGGACGCAGTTTCATATAGGATTTCTTACAAATCCGGTCTGCACAATAGGCGGAGCGGATTACACGGTAGGAGGGCTTGCTGTTGCGATGACAGGCCCGGCCATGGCAATTGCCATAGGATATGCTCTTAAGAGTCCGAATCTGGTATTGTTCTCGCTGGCAACAGTAGGCTTCGCAGCCAACGGGCTTGGCGGTGCGGGCGGACCGCTCGCGGTACTCATAGTAGCTATCATTGCTGCTGAGTTCGGAAAGGCTGTCGCAGGCGAAACGAGGGTCGATATCCTCGTAGTACCTCTGGTCACGATAGGCGTCGGAGTTGCGCTTGCCGCATGGTGGGCACCGGGACTCGGCGCTGCTGCGATGAAGATCGGAAATCTTATAATGTGGGCGACTGAGCTCAGACCGTTCATGATGGGCATACTCGTATCTGTGATCGTAGGCATGGCGCTGACCCTGCCTATATCATCCGCGGCGATCTGCGCAGCTTTCGGGCTGGTAGGTCTTGCAGGCGGCGCTGCAGTTGCAGGCTGCTGTGCACAGATGGTAGGCTTTGCCGTGATGTCGTTCCCTGAAAACAAGTGGGGCGGTCTCATAAGCCAGGGCATCGGTACATCCATGCTTCAGATGGGCAATATCGTAAAGAACCCGCGCATCTGGATAGCTCCTACGCTGACTGCCGCCATCACAGGCCCTATCGCGACATGCCTGTTTAAGCTCCAGATGAACGGAGCTCCTGTATCAAGCGGCATGGGAACATGCGGACTTGTCGGACAGATAGGCGTTTACTCCGG
>CACZGY010000004.1 GCA_902780815.1 uncultured Eubacteriales bacterium | reverse complement strand
TAAAGCCATTGGGATGATGAGCCCCAAAGCCCAGTATAATGCAGTCTGTCCTTCGCCTTTTTGTTTGTTATACTTTGCCCTGCCAATAAACTCTCCCATAATCATGTTAAGTGTCATATGAGTGAACATTAAAGGCGTTCTGATCAATAATACAATCATCGACTCTCCAAAAGTAAAGTCTTCCACAACTGTAAAGCCAAAGCCCACAGCCGCGCCAAGGATGATATACTCATAAACGTTCTTTACCTTATTCTTTAAGATGGCGATTGTGATGATGATTGCAAGAAACTTAAACAGTTCCTCCACTCCTCCCGCCATGAAGAAGGCTGTAAAAAAAGCTGCCGGCAGAGTTGCCATTTTTTCCCCAGTTACCCCAATGCTTTTAAATGCATATAATAAACCAATACCGGCAGGACCGGAAACCAGCACGCAGATGCCGCCCAAAATTACCGGCAGGATTGCCTGGAGTTTCCCTATAGGTTCCGGAACCTCCCTTTTGATCATTCGAAGGTAAATAAGTCCACAGATAACTAAGGCAAATAATGCAGAAATAATTGAAATAATAATTGTTTTTACGTCCATGAGAGTTTTTCCTTCTCAAAAATTTGCTTTAAACAGTGCCGCTATAGCAGTCCATCGGCTTTGCTTTTTTTGTTGCTCAAAAGGCAGACGCACTCAACATGTTTCGTCATCGGGAAATTGTCATATGCCTTTATTGACCGTATCATGTATCCGTTTGCGCGGAAGCTGTCCAGATTGATGCAGAGTGTCTTGGGATTGCAGCTTACATAGACTATTTCGTCAATACCGTATCTGCAGAGCATAGCGACTGCCTTGTCATGGATACCGACCCGCGGAGGATCCACGACAATCACATCGGGTTTTTCAGGTATTTCATCAAGTTTTTCCTTTACATCACCACAGATATAATGGCAATTGCTTATACCGTTCAGTTCCGTATTTGAACGTGCGGCTTCAATTGAATCTTCTACGATATCTATTCCGTATACGTCCTTAGCTTTTGAAGCCATCAGCTGTGAAATTGTCCCTGTTCCGCAATAGAGATCATATACAGTCTTGCCGCTCACGTCTGGAACAACGTCGAGCACATCGGAGTAAAGCCTCTCGACTGCATCGATATTTGTCTGGAAAAAGGCGAACTCATTGACCCTGAACTTCAGTCCCAGTATCTCTTCATTGTAGTAGTCACGGCCCCACAGCACTTTGTGCCCTTCATCGATAACGGCATCAGCAAGACTGTCATTCATTGTCCTCATGATACCAACGATCTTCATATCTCCGGTGTCAAGTTCCAGCAGCGTATCGCGGAAGCCTTCTTCATCAAAAAAAGCGTTTGTTCCGTTTGCCTCGCCGTCACTGGCCGTTACAATGTTCACTAATATTTCACCCGTTCTTACCCCGCATCTTACTACCAGGTTTCGAAGCAGACCTTCATGCGTCTTGCGGTGGTACGGTCTGTATCCTCTGGAACGGCAGAATTCGAGCACAGAGCGAAGTATTATGTTGAACTGACCTGGTACCAGCTGACACTCGTCAGTCGTGATTATCGACATCCAGCGGCCTTTGTAGTGCATTCCGAGTTCGAGTTCTCCGCCCTTCTCAAGGTCGCCGAAAGTATACTCCATTTTGTTTCTGTAGCCGCCTGTGCATATTGCAGGCTCCATACCGATATAGACCGACTCGTCTATATCGTGTTTGGCCAGCAGACGTCTTACGGCCTTATCCTTTTGCCTGTACTGCTCTGAATAATCTATACCCTGATAGATACATCCGCCGCAGTGTTCGGCGGACGGGCATAGCCTGTCTGTGTATAAAATCTTTGTATCTTTAAGATCCATATCTAAATCTTTCCTTTTGTTATGATCCAGAAAGCAGCGAAAATAACTCTTCTTAAAGGAGTATCTCCTCCGTCCTGCATATCTATAGAAAAAAGCAAGCGCATGAAAATATATCTCACGCGCCAGCTGCAGTTCGCTCATACCGCTGATTTTCTTTTCAGAAATGATTTTTCGCGCTTCATCCATGCACACTTTTTTATTAAGAAAATCTTTCCTTACATTTACTGATAGTACTTTCATTGTTCTGTTTTGTAGTATTTTGCGTAAAACTCAGCTTTGAACTCCCTGAATCTGTCTTCTTCTATGGAAGTCCTGATGTTTTCGCACATGTGTGAAAGGAATCTGAGATTGTGCTCGGAGAGCAGCATATGTGAAAGCGTCTCCCCCTCCCTAAACAGGTGCCTCAGGTAAGCTCTGCTGTAATTTCTGCAGGTGTAGCAGTCGCATTCAGGGTCCAGCGGTCCAAAGTCTCTTGCAAATTTTGCATTTTTGATGCTTATGCGGCCCTGACTCGTCATTGCCATTCCGTGGCGGGCTATTCTGGTAGGCTCAACGCAGTCAAACATGTCCACTCCATGCTCTACTGCTTCGAAAATGTAATCAGGTGTACCTATGCCCATGACATAGCGCGGCTTGTTCTCCGGCAGCAAGTCAGGAGCATATTCCAGAACTCCGATATATTCCTCTTTTGTTTCACCTACGGAAATACCGCCGATAGCATAACCCGGCAGATCAAAAGAAACAATTGCCTCTGCGCTTTTCTCCCTGAGGTCTTTAAAGAAGCCGCCCTGCATTATTCCGAACAATGCCTGCTTTTCTGTATTTTTGTGAGCGGCAATACACCTTTCGAGCCATCGTGTAGTCATAGCCTGGGATCTCTCTATATATGCATGATCTGCATCAGGAGGAGCGCATTCGTCAAATGCCATCATAATATCTGATCCCAGGTCTGTCTGTATCTCTATGGACTTCTCCGGAGTCAGCATGTGCCTGCTTCCGTCAATATATGACTGGAACTTTACACCTTCTTCGGTGATCTTGCGCATGTGGCCGAGGCTGAACACCTGATACCCGCCGCTGTCGGTAAGTATAGGCCTGTCCCAGTTCATGAACTTGTGGAGGCCGCCTGCTTCCCTGATAATATCGCTGCCCGGTCGCAGATACAGGTGATATGTATTGCCCAGTATGATCTGTGCTCCGGTGCGTTCTACATCCTCAGGCTTCATAGCCTTTACGGTGGCCTGAGTACCTACGGGCATAAAAACAGGAGTTTCTATGACACCGTGCGGAGTCGTGATGCGCCCCCTTCTGGCTTTAGTCCCGGCATCCTTATGAAGTAATTCGAAAATAAGTGCGGAATTGCTCATAGTATTCTCCTATTTGATCAGCATTGCGTCTCCATAGCTGAAGAACCGATACCTCTCCTTTACGGCTATTTCATAAGCCTTAAGTATCTCTTCCCTGTCATAAAGTGCAGATATAAGCATGAGAAGTGTCGATTTCGGCAGATGGAAGTTGGTTATGAGTGCATCTACTATCTTGAATTCGTATCCGGGATAAATGAAAATGCCAGTCGAAGTCTCCCCGGCCTTTACCCTGAATCTCCTGCCGGTGGAATTCATGCCTGAAAACGGCTGGAACGGCATTCCTGCCATGCTTTCGAGAGTACGGGTCGAAGTTGTTCCGACAGAGATGATGCGTCCGCCATGCTCGATCGTATCGTTGATGACTGCAGCGTTCTCCTCATCGATCGAACATTCTTCAAAGTGCATCTTGTGGTCTTCGATGTTGTCGACCTTCACAGGTCTGAATGTACCGATACCCACATGGAGAGTGACATATGCTATGCGTACGCCTTTAGCAGCTGCCTTTGCAAGCAGCTCTTTTGTGAAATGCAGGCCTGCCGTCGGTGCTGCAACAGAACCGTCGATCCGGCTGTAGACAGTCTGATACATCTCTTTGTCATCATCTGTCGCAGCTCTTGTAATGTAAGGCGGAAGCGGCATGGAGCCTATCTCCTCAAGCCTCTCCATGAATATGCCGTCATATTCGAACTCAACAAGTCTGGTGCCGTTGTCAGGGTCATGTATACCCAGAATGTGCGCAAGAAACGGCTGCTCGATTCCATTGACCATGGTGTACCCTTCTTCAGGCACTTCAGAACCGGCAGGAACTGTGTCAGTCTTTCCCGCAAGTATTACAGTATCGCCCTCGTGCAGTCTTTTTCCGGGTTTTACCAGACATTCCCACCTGTCTCCCTCTATGCGTTTGATAAGAAGGAGTTCGATATGGGCGCCTGTCCCTTTCTTAAGTCCATACATGCGTGCAGGGATTACCCTGGAATCATTGAGCACCAGACAGTCGCCTGGATTTACATAATCTAGAATATCGTAAAAATGACGGTGTTCAACCGTCTTTTCACGTCTGTCGAGCACCATCAGCCTGCATCCGTCTCTTTGCTCAAGCGGAGACTGTGCTATAAGGTCCTCCGGAAGATAGTAATCAAAATCGTCAAGTCTCATTATTCTATATCCATGCGGAGCTGCTCGGTCTCAGGTTCCTTATAAAGCCCGAGCATCCCCATGTGTTCATATGCAGCGCGGGATGCTACTCTTCCCTTCTGGGTTCTGTAGATCAGGCCTGCCTGTATAAGATAAGGTTCATTGGCATCTTCGATCGTGACTCTTTCTTCACCTATTGCAGAAGCGATAGTCTCTATACCAACCGGACCGCCGTTGAATCCTTTTATTATCGTTGTAAGTATGTCTCTGTCCAGTTTTTCAAGCCCCAGTTCATCAACACCCAAAGCGTCCAGCGCTTTATGGGTGATATCTATATCGATGTTGCCATCCGAAATGACTGATGAAAAATCTCTGACACGTTTGATAAGCCTGTTGCCGATACGCGGAGTCCCTCTTGAGCGTCTTGCTATCTCATTGAGCGAGGCTTCATCGATCGAAGCATCCAGCACGTTAGCTGTTCTGCGCAGGATCTCTTTGATCTCAGCAGGAGTGTAGAACTCAAACTTTTCTACGATACCAAAACGGTCTCTGAGAGGTCCGGACAGGCTTCCGGCACGTGTTGTAGCTCCGATAAGGGTGAACTTTGCAATGTCTATCCTGAGCGATCTGGCTGCAGGTCCTTTGCCTATAATAATGTCGAGCACATAGTCTTCCATCGCGGAATACAGAACTTCCTCAACAGAGCGGTTAAGTCTGTGGATCTCGTCGATAAAGAGAACATCGTTATCATTCAGATTGGTAAGTATGGCTGCAAGATCGCCGGCTCTTCCGATGGCCGGGCCGGAAGTGATCTTTATATCTACTCCCATCTCATTGGCAATGATCCCCGCAAGAGTTGTTTTTCCAAGTCCCGGAGGTCCGTAAAAGAGCACATGATCGAGAGGCTCGCCTCTCATCTTGGCTGCCTCTATATAAATAGACAGGTTGTCTTTAGCTGCCGTCTGTCCACAGTATTCACTCAGATACTGAGGTCTTAGCGTCATTTCGCCCGCCAGCTCACCTGGTGTTGCTTTTGTTTGTGTTACTCTGTTGTCCATTTAGTCCACTTTATCCTTGTAGCGTACAAAGTATGTCTTAGCCCTATAGCAGGAACTTCAGTGATTTCTTAACGTATTCTTCTGCACTGAGATCTTCATCCGGTACGGATGCAACTGCTGACTCTGCTTCTTTCTTGCTGTAACCAAGAGTCGTGAGAGCTATTACGGCTTCGCCTCTCTCTCCGCTTCCCGGAGCGGCAGCAGGAGCTATTCCTCCGCCTGACCCGTCTCCGTCGAACGGCAGAGCCGAAACTTTATCTTTGAGCTCCAGAATGACCCTTTCAGCGGTCTTTTTGCCTACGCCCGGAGCCATCGATATTGCAGCTGCATCGCCTGAAGAGATCACTGATTTTATCTGGTTAGGCGTTCCAAGGGACATTATCGCAAGACCGGCTTTAGGTCCTACCCCCTTTACAGTTATCAGCTGTTCAAAAAGCGCGAGAGCATCTGCGTCTGCAAATCCGAAGAGAGCCATCCCGTCCTCCTTGACCTGCATATAAGTATAAACGCAGACTTCTTCTCCTTCACGCGAAGTAAGGAGGCTGCTGGTATCGGATACATTGACTCTGAAGCCTATGCCGCCCGCAGTTTCTATTATCATGGCGCCTGATTCATAATAAAGGTATTGCCCTCTGAGAAATCTGATCATATGTCTTTTTCCCTTTTTCTTTATATAAGGCTAACGCTTTTGCAGCGCCGCCAGTCTTCCGCCCGCATGATGTGCATGGCAGATGGCTGCGGCAAGTGCATCCGCTGTATCATCTGGTTTCGGTACTTCATTCAGATTGAGGATCATCTTTACCATTGTCTGCACCTGTTTTTTATCCGCCCTGCCGTAACCCGTAAGAGATGATTTTATCTGGAGCGGAGTATATTCAGAAATCTTTATACCGGATTTTGCGCATGCAAGAAGAGCCATCCCTCTGGCCTCGCCTACCATGATGGCTGTAGTAGCATTGGTGTTGTAGAAAAGCTCTTCTACGGATGCTTCATCAGGATCAAATTCTTTGATGATCCGGCTGAGCTCGTCATACAGCACCATCAGTCTCTCCTCGTTAGGAGTATGTGCTTCGGTAGTAATAGACCCATAAGCGACAGGCGTGAATTTGCTGCCTTTATAGTCTACTATCCCGTAACCCATTATGGCATAACCCGGGTCAATTCCAAGTATCCTCATGCATTGGATTTTATCATTTTTACGGTATATTGTCTATGTTCGTTTTTTGTTCGTTTTTTTGAAAGCAATGTCAGAATGCGCTTTCCGATGAAAAAACACCGGCCTCACTTTTTCGGGCACAAAAAGCATCACATCCTGCAAATTTTGCACTATTTTCTGTATTTATTCATAAATACGAATTTTTATGCTATAATATCGGGGAATGTAATATCCGTTGAACGGAGGCAGATATGAGACTTTCAAGACAAAACAAGATTCTCGAGATAATCAAGACAAATGACGTTGAGACACAGGACCAGCTTCTCAACCTTCTGCGGGATGCGGGCTACAATGTCACACAGGCTACAGTATCCAGAGATATCCGTGAGCTCCAGCTTGTAAAAGGCCAGGGCAAGGACGGCAGATACAGATATACTTCAAGCAATTACGAGAACCGCCCTATTTCGGACCGCTTTATTAAGATTTTCAGAGAAACGACGCTTTCATATGCGTGTGCTCAGAACCTTATTGTAGTGAAAACGCTGCCGGGCTGTGCCGGTGCTGCAGGAGAAGCCATCGACACTCTCAGCCTTGAGCATATGGTCGGTTCTGTATGCGGAGATAACACCATGCTTATCATCGTAGATAAGGAAGAGAACGTTCCGTATATTACAGCTGAATTCGACAAAGTACTCAACTCCAACGATTGATTTGCGATGATAGACCGTATTGAAATAAAAAATTTTGCGACCATTGAGCACCTGTCATTTGATCTGGGTGCCGGTTTTAATGTGATAACCGGTGAGACCGGTGCCGGAAAGTCAGTTCTTATTACTGCTGTGAGCACTGTTCTCGGCGACAGAGCAGATACTGCCCTGGTTCGTACGGGTGCCGACAGAGCTTTCATTCAGATCGCAGGTACAAAAGCAGGCGAAGATGTTATCATCTCGCGTGAAATAATGGCTGGTGGAAAATCCATCTCAAAACTGAACGGCGAGATGGTAACACTCGGACAGATCAGGAATTTCTGCAGTGACTGGATAGATATACACGGACAGTACGACAACCAGCAGATACTGGATCCGGACAACCATATACTGATCACTGACAGCTTCCACAGTGAGGTTATCGCACCGGAGCTGGAAAAGCTTCGGTTTTGCTATGATGAATACAAATCTGCCCAGAAGGATTACGAAGACCTGCTTAAGGCAGAAGCGGATGCAGCCCGTCAGCAGGATTACTATAAATTCGAATATAAATATATACAGGATCTTGGCTTGTATGCCGGTGAAGATGATGAGCTGCAGGACAGGCTCGCAATGATGAAGAACAGTTCAAAGATCTTCCAGAGCGTAAGGTCTTCATACGACTTGCTTCAGGGTTCCGGATATGATGGTGGTCCTTCCCTGCTCGATGACCTCGGCAGAGTTGCTTCAGATCTTAGCGATATAGGAGGCTTCAGCGATCAGATATCATCCATGGCTTCCCGGGCATATGACGCTTACTACTCGCTTGATGATATCGCTTCAGGGCTGCGTGATCTTCTTTCATCGCTGAACTTTTCCGAGCAGGATATGGATGAAGTGTCCAGCCGCCTCGCAGTTATTGAGGATGCAAAACGCAAATACCGCAAGACAGTTGAAGAGATTCTGGAATTCAGGGATGAGATCCGCAGCAGGCTCGAGATGATGCAGAATTTCGAAGGCGAAAAGAAGAGGCTCTCTGATACTGCTCATAAAAAGTATGCAGCACTTGAGGCTCAGGCTGAGCATGTCAGTGAACTGAGACATATAATCTCTGCACGCCTTGAATCGGCTATAGTAAAAGAGTTGGTCGATCTGGAATTCGCCAACTCTGAATTCAAAATAGATATAAGCAGAACGGATGAAATCGGTCCTCTTGGTTTTGACAAGGTGGAATTTCTCATATCCACGAACCCGGGCGATCCGCTCATGCCGCTCACAAAGATCGCTTCCGGCGGTGAGATATCAAGGATAATGCTCGCATTCAAGCATATAATCGGAGAAACAGACCGTGTAGAGACCATGATATTTGACGAGATAGATACCGGCATAAGCGGTCATACTGCTCTTGTTGTAGGTAAAAAGCTATCAGAGATATCCGGTCACAGGCAGATCATTTCGGTCACACATCTTCCGCAGATAGCCGCTTATGGTGACGATAATTATCTTATCAGCAAATCTGTAGACAGTAAAAAATCATATACCAACATCGGTCATTTAGATGAAGAATCCAAGGTGCGCATGATTGCGGCTTTATTCAGCGGCTCATCCGATAGTGAAAATGCTCTTCAGGCTGCGCGCGATCTTATTTCCTCAACTAAAAAATAATGCCTGCCATCACGGGCAGGCCGATATCGCTATCAGTTCCAGGGCAACATCCTTATCGATGTTGCCGCTTTTTATGTCTCTGTCTGTGTTATACAGTTCAGTAAGGATCTTTCCTATACGTCTTTTGCTGTATCTGCCGGCAGCGTTGAAGGCACGTTTGAACCTGAACTCATTCACCCCCGTCTTCTTTGCCATCTGGGATATGCTATAACCTTTTTCATTCAGTTCTACTGCATCATACATGATCTCAAACTGCTTCGTAAGGAGCGCCAGAACGGCCATCGATCCGTCCTCATCCCTTATTATGGCTTCCGCTATCGCCAGGGCTTTTCCCCTGTCGCCTGCAACCAATGCATCAACAAGGCCGAAGACGAATCTGTCGCTGTCTCCGATCAGTATGTCTTCTATAAGCTGCACATTGACAGTATCTCCGCTGCATGCTCTTACTATCTTGTCGATGTCTTTCTCAAGCTGCGCAAGATCATACAGACTGCCTTTATTGTAGTAGCCGGTCACATCTATCATATGCTCCAGCTCGCGCCTGGAAATCATCTTACCGGCATTGTGGACACGTTTGGTAATAAAAGCTTTAAGATCCGCTCTCTCAAGCCGGGCAAATTCATATGCACCACATACTTTGGCAAGCTTCTTGCCATATGCTGTAAGGTCTGCGGAATATCTGCTTTCAACTGAGAAAATGACAATTGATGAGTCCTGCGGCCGTGATGCGAAGTCAAGCAGTTCATCGGCATTGGCATCGGCCGCCTTTCTGAAGAGCGGCAGATAATTCCGCACCACAACTACCCTCTTTTCGGAGAACATCGAATAGGCTCTTGCCTGTGCCATTATTTCGGCCGCTGTCACCTGCTCTCCTTCAAGATGTATCAGATCGATGTCACGGGCAGCCTCATCGACATAGTCGTTAACTATGCTTTCTTCAGCCCAGTTCATCAGGAAGTCTTCTGCTCCGTAAAAGAGCAGAACATCCTTCAGAATTCCTTTATTCTTATCATTTACAAAGTCTTTGTATGCCATTATCAAACAGTATACCACACTCAGACAGATCTTTGCTTTACAATGATTGTTTATGCTCCTTCCTGAACAGGTCGATGGCAATCCGGCTTCTGTGGATATCAATACCGACTGCTCCGGACTGATCTGTTCGGAAGACTTTGATACCTCGTTCCTGCAGCCTGCCGAGAGTCTGTTTATGAGGATGTCCGTAAAAGTTGTTCAATCCGCATTGGATCACAGCGATATCCGGATTTGCCGCATCAAGGAATGCTTCACTGGAACTTGACTTGCTGCCGTGGTGAGCGACTTTTAAAATATCGCATTTCAGTGTATCTGTACCCTGATAGTATTCGACCATATCCTGCTCATCAGCTTCGAGCAGATCTCCTGTTACCATTATTTTTTTGCCCTTGTAATTGACCATGTAGACTGTATTGTGTTCATTTGGATCATCTGCGGCTAGCGGCTCATCAGATACCTCAACAGGCCATATCACCTCTATGTTTACATCATCAGAAACATCTATTTTAGTGTCCGGAGCAATATAATGGATTTCTGATTCTGAGTTTGGTATATATTTTTTCCCATTATTATCTGATGAGCTGTCATTGTAAGCATGAGTGTTTTTTTCGTCTGATGCCTCTCTGTAATCGACAGGAATACCGATTGCGCCGACGGGAAACACTTCTGACAGTTCTTCTATACCTTTGTAGTGATCAGTATGGAGATGTGTTACAAGGGCAATGTCAACTGCGTCGGCGCCGCCATGTACAAGGTATGGCATCAGTATGCTTTTGCCGACATTGTATCCTTCTCCCTGCCCTCCGCCGTCTATAAGCACATCGTGTCCTTCTGCCCGTATGTGAACGCAGTCTCCCTGTCCGACAGATACAAATACGATCTCATCATCGGATATAGGATCATAAAGGCATGAGAAAAGCATCGCCAGCGGCATAATAATGATAATACCCTGCTTAATGACCGCCTTCAGGTCTTTTCTGAGCAGCATTACCCTTGCCCATTCTGATGCAATTCCAAATAAGAACACATAAACAAGTACAGTAACAGCAATGCCGGGTCCTGCAGTATTTATCGAAAAGTTTCCTCTGAAACTGAGCAGATGATTGATTTTTACAACAGAAAAGGAAATCAGCTCCGCCAGATCTATTCCGGCAGAAGGAACTCTGCCGGCTGCTGCTTCCATCATGAGCATCAATATGCATAGCGGAACCAGTACAGAAGCCAGCATGATCACCGGGATATTTATTAATATCGACAATGGATTGATCCTGCAGTATGTGTACGCGATCACAGGGAGTGTACCTATCTGTACCGCAATCATCACCGCCAGTGCCTCCCCGGTAACTGAAGATATTGGGCGTGTGAAGAATGCAATTCCGCATAATGCAAGAAAAGAAAGCTGAAAGCCGGAGCTGAACAGCTGATAAGGCTGATATGTCAGAATAAGGAGTGCAGCAAGACTAATTGATGTCAGAAGATCTGAACACCTTCTGATATGCGCAGAAAAGAGGCTGACAATCATGACGATGCATGCCCTGACCGTTGAAGGACTCCAGTCAGTCATTTCACCGTAAAGCAAAACAACGGATATGATCAGTATCGAAACAGAAAGAGTTCTCCTGCGCGCAGTCAGGAAGCGAAGCAGTCCATAGAGAAAACCCATATGCAGACCGCTGACAGCGAGAATATGCCCCGTCGAGTTATTGTTGAACTCTTCCAGTACTTCCTCATCTATCTCTGACTTGTCACCGAAGATGACTCCGCGTATGAAGCCCTGCGTATCAGAGCTGAATCTTCCTATGAAGGCTTCCCTGCATCTGTACAGATACCGCTTCACCTTTGTGACCGGTGAAACATCTTCATCTGTAAATTCAATTATATAAGCTCTGAAGCTTATAGTTACGCCCCGGCTCTTCATATACAGCCCATAGTCAAAACAGCCGGGATCATCTGCCGGAGGCAAAGAGGAATATTTCCCCCTTGCTTCGATCACTGCTCCTGAATATCCGTATTCTTCACTCAATCGTTCCGCTGCAGATTCGTCCATCGTAACCAGTACTTTTTCAGGACCAATCTCTTCGTTTTTTATTATGAGCCGTAGTTTATCTTCTTTGACGGATACGGAAATAACCTTGCCTCTCACGTAGTTTTTATCATGTATATATGACAAGGCAGAATTGTATGACATATATCTGACTGTGAAAATCAGAAATCCGGCCAGAAAAAATACTGCAAGCACGATTTTCTGTCTCTCAATAACTTCTTTACTGAAGTTTATGTGCTTTTCCATGTATGAAGAATCATTATCTCTTTTCTTTCCCGGAAAAGCTCCTGCTTCGCTGCCCTGATCAGTAAAGCGGACCGCACAAATGACCGCTGCGCAAAACCCGGCCGCTTCAGGTATCCGCTCTTTTTCAAACATAAAAAAGCCGGCTGTGATACCGGCAATGTAGATCAATGTATATAATGCTATTTTTCTCCTCAGCATGGCAGGTATCTCCTGCTGCTGATTCTAAAGTGTTTTATTTCTCAAAGCTGTACAGCTTTTGTGGTGGAAAAGCAGCACAGTTTCATTAGTTTTCTGTCGTTTTTTATATTCCTTTTATTTCAGATATCTCTGCAGTCCTGTCGGCAGCCTTGAATACTGCTGATCCGGCAACGATCATGTCTGCGCCTGCATCTCTTACCAGGTGAGCGTTTGCAGATCCGACACCGCCATCCACGGAAATAACATAGCTTAAACCCATTTCTTCGCGCTTAGCCTTGTAATATGCAATTTTCGGAAGACTGCTGTCCATGAATTTCTGCCCTCCGAAACCAGGTTCCACTGACATGACAAGGATCTGATCTATATCTTTCAGGTAGCTGTCCAGCACTTCAGGGGCAGTTCCCGGCTTGATCGAAACGCCGGCTTTAGCGCCCGCTTCTTTTATATGGCTGATGGTATGAGCTATGTCATCGCAGGCCTCATAATGAACCGTTATGTACTCAGTGTTAGGTGTAATGAAGTTTTCGATATATCTATCAGGATCCCAGATCATAAGGTGCACGTCATACGGAACTGTTGCGATCCCGTTAAGACTCTTCATCACTCCGGCTCCGAAACTTATATTCGGGACAAACGAACCGTCCATAACATCGATATGAAGATAATCAATGCCTCTTTCACAGATGTCTTTAACATCATCGCCAAGTCTTGCAAAATCCGCAGCAAGTATTGAAGGTGCTATTTTTGCCATTTCTTTACCTCTTCTGTCATTGATTTATATGAATCGTATCTCGATACAGATATTATACCCTGCTGAAGTGCTTCTTTAACAGCACAGTCAGGTTCATTTATATGCATGCAGTCGGAATACCGGCAGCTGCTGTTGAGGTTCCGGAATTCCGGGAACAGCTCTCTGACAGCAATAGGATCGATCACCGGCATGTCCAGCGAAGTGAATCCCGGTGTATCGTACAGCATAGTGCCGTCTGAAAGCGGAAATATTTCAACATGCCTTGTAGTGTGTCTGCCCCGTCCGGTCTTGCTGCTGATACGTCCTGTAGCCGCCTTAAGCAAAGCCTCTTCTGCCTCAGCAATATCAGGTTCACCTTCGTGGAGCAGATTAGTTATCGTCGACTTTCCGACACCTGACGGTCCTGCAAGAGCAACTTTCTTTCCGCTGATGATGCTGCGCAGTGCACTGATCCCTTCACCCGTTACACCATTTACACTTACAGATGGATAGATTTTCGAATATATACTGAGTGCTTTCTCTACTTCTTCAGGCGATGCCAGATCCGACTTGGATATGCATATCACAGGGTCTATCCCTGCAAGCTCACATCCTGCTATCAGCTTATCAACAACAGGATAATTGACAGCGGGCTGAACTAACGAGAACACGACCACAAGGATATCCAGATTGGATACCGGTGGCCGTGTCAGATGATTCTTTCTTTCTATAACGCGATGGATGACGCATTCGCCGTCCTTATCATTCTTATCGATATCGAAATCGACGATATCACCCACGTAGATGAGTTCCTTGTTTCTTTTGAGGTTTCCGCGGGCTTTGCCCATGACGACAGTATCGCCGTCATAGACAAAGTAGAATCCTCCTATACCTTTGACAACAGTTCCTTTCATATTTTACCTGTATTACTAGCCGTTGTCTTTGTCTTCGCCTTCTTCAGGCTGAGCTGGTTCTTCAGGCGCAGGTTCAGGTCCTGAGCTCACCTGAAGATCGATGGCCGTTCCCTTATCAAGCTGAGAGTTTGCCTGATACTGCTGATAGATTACATAGCCCTTTCCGATGGAAGCATCCCAATCGTAGGTGATATTGCCGACCTGGAAACCGGCGGCTTCGATGGCCTTTTTAGCATCTTTCAGCGACATTCTGGTCACAGAAGGAACCGTGCCCTTCTCTGTGCCCTTACCGTCAGAAACCACTATATCCACCTTGCTCTCCTTGTCGAGAGTCGAACCGGCTACAGGAGTCTGCTCAAGGACTTTGCCTTCCTTTTCAGGAGATGTGACAGTATTTACATTGCCGAGTTCATATCCGTAAGATTTCAGATATGCCTCTACGTCTTCTTCCTGCATTCCTAAAACACTAGGAACAAGGCCTTCTTTATTACCTTTGGAAACGTTTATCGTTATCGTTCCCTCTTTTGGCATTTCGACACCAGGCTGAGGATCCTGCTGGCAGATTCTGCCTTCGGCGTATTCAGACGAGTAAATGTCATTGCCTTTCTTTACTTTGAAACCGTCAGCTTCAGCGATAGCCTGAGCTTCCTCAAATGTTTTGTCAAGCAGGTCAGGAGCGGCCTTGGTCGCTGAAAAAGCTCCGCTCTTCCATGCGAAGTATCCGCCTCCGATGGCAGCAAGCAGAAGGATGATCGCTGTCGTAATGGCAATAGCCTTTCTGCGCTTTTTCTTTCTGTCGCGTTCCCTCGCCTCTACTACCTCTTCGATGTCTTTCTCCAGATCCTGTTTGCGCTTGTTGCGTTTTTCGACTACCGTAGTCGATTCGAATATCGAGTCCGGAGCGATCGCCGTAACAAACGAAACGTTGTCAAGATCCTGTATGAGCTCATCAGCATTCGCATACCTGTTGGTCTGGAACTTGCTGGTAGCCTTCATTACTATTCTCTCAAGTGCAGGAGGAATGCTCGGCTCGAGTTCCCTCGGAGGCACGATCTCCTCGTTTATGTGCTTGAGAGCTACAGTAACAGGATTGTCACCGTCGAACGGCACCTTGCCTGTGAGCATCTCGTACATAACGATGCCCAGCGAGTAAATGTCAGACCTCTCATCGACATAATTGCCCCTTGCCTGCTCAGGCGAGAAATAATGTACAGAGCCTACGATCTTGCTTCCTGTTGAAAGTGTCGCATCATTGACCGCCCTGGCAATACCGAAGTCAGCCAGTTTTACGACTCCGTCGTTGGTCACCATTATGTTATGAGGCTTGACATCCCTGTGGATGATCTTATTTTTGTGAGCTGTCCTCAGAGCAGAAGCAACCTGCTTTGAGATATCGATTACCTTGCGGTAATCCATAGGAGCCTCCTGCTCAATGATCTTATTGAGTGTGTCGCCTTCTATGAGCTCCATTACTATGTAATTGATGTTGCCCTCTCGGCCTACATCATAAACGCCGACGATGTTCGGATGAGAGAGACCCGCAGCAGCCTGCGATTCCCTTTTGAAGTTCTCAACAAACGTCGCGTCCTTTGTAAACTCCGGTCTTAAGATCTTGACAGCAATAAAGCGGTTAAGGAGTTTGTCCTTACCCTTATATACGACAGCCATACCGCCGTCGCCGATCTTCTCCAGAAGCTCATATCGCCCGGAAAGTATCCTGCTTGCCATGCTTAATCCTCCAAATCAACGCAAATGACGGAGATGTTGTCATTGCCGCCGTTTTCGTTAGCCATATAAACCAGATCCTCTGCGCAGACTTTCATGTCGTCGTATCTGTTGAGTACCGCAAGGATCGTATCATCATCTACTTCATCGTAGAGACCGTCACTGCAAAGCAGTATGCGGTCGCCGCTTTCTACCGGAACACTGAAGCAATCCGGCTCGTTATTGGCATTTGCTCCTATCGCCCTGGTGATAACATTTTTGCGTGCATGCAGATGAGCTTCGTCTTTGGTAATAGCGCCCATCTTAACAAGATCGTTTACATATGTGTGGTCATCAGTGATCTGCTGTATCATATCGCCGTGCGCGAGATATACTCTGCTGTCACCGACATTCGCAACGTACATTTCATCACCTCTTACGTATGCAAAAGTAAGAGTAGTTGCCATGCCGCCGTACTGCGGCTTTGCGCCGGACAGTTTAATGATGAACTGATTGACATAGTTTACAGCTGCTCTGAAATATCTGAACACTTCATCACGCGAGCCCAGCCACTCAGGCGGGTTATGGCGAATGAATTTCTCAAGAGCATCAAGTGCCGACTGGCTGGCAATCTCGCCTGACCTGTTGCCTCCGACGCCGTCTGCGAGCATGAAGAAATCCAGATCTTCACATACTCTGAGTGAGTCTTCGTTGGTAGGTCTGCGTCTGCCTCTATCTGTCATATAACCAATTCTCATGTTAATCAGTTCTCCGTACGTTCAAAAATTGCATTTTTTCCGATAATACAATAGTAAAATCCTACTTTGCCATTATATGGCATAAGGGTTGTCATTTCAATAATCCGCGCTGAAGTGCCTTCTTTGCTTAATACATGTTTAACAACCGCTTCGTTCTCATTTTTATTGAGTGTGCAGGTCGAATACTCGAGTCTTCCACCCGGCTTCAGGTAACGAATTGCATTCTCCAGTATTTTACGCTGAGTATCGATGAGCCCGTCAAAAAGTGCAGGATCTGCAGTAAGTTTAAGTTCAGGCTTGCTTGCTGTAACACCCAGTCCTGAACACGGAACATCCGCCAGAACATAGTCAAAAGTGTCTGCAAGTGAATCATCGTATATGGAAGCATCGCGCTTTTCCACTGAGCATATGCTCACGCCGAGTCTCTTCATTGCAGCCTGTGTGAGCTTGAGCCTGTGAGGGTGAACATCACAGGCTGTAATGCTGCCCTCATTGCCCATCAGTTCAGCCATGTATCCGGTCTTTCCGCCCGGCGCAGCACACAAATCGAGGACTCTGCTTCCCGGTTCCGGTGCAAGAGCCTTTACTGCGATCATGGAAGACAGGCTCTGTATGGTATAAAGCCCCCGCCTGTAAAGATCGTTATTGACTATGCCGCTTCCTCTCACCAGAACAGCTTCGCTGTTTTCTTCCGACGCGAAGCATTCAATACCGGATGCTGAAAGCTTTTTAATCACCTCTTCCCGGTCTGTCTTTAGCGTATTTACCCTTAAATAGACCTCGGACGGCTCATTGAGTGCTTCCGCGATACATATCGCCTCTTCGCCGTATTGCTCGCTCAGAAGCGAAAATACGTCTTTTCTCATTGAGCAGCGTATGTGCGGTTCCAGCTTATCCGGGGCAAATTCATCCCGGCGTCTCAGATAATTCCTCAGCATGCCGTTAACGAAGCGATCACTCCCCTTTGCTACTGCCTTTGCAAGTTCTACAGCCTCATTCACAGCCGCATGTTCAGGTACGCTGTCGAGCTCATCAATGGCATATATTCCCATCCTCAGAATGATGAGTGGCCTTTGCCTGATGCTGTTTATACCCTTACCGGCCAGAGTGTCGATCACATGATCTGTTCTTATGCTGCTTCTTAAGACACCTTTCGCAAAAGAGCGAACGAAGCTCTCACGCAGACCTTTACGGCGCGAAACAGCTTCGTTGATTGAAATATTTGAATATGCTCCGTCGGCATATACGGCTTTGAGCGCTTCAAATACCGCAAGCCAATCATTATTCATCAGGTTTATCTCCTCCTGCTGCCTGCGATCACGAATACTCTGAGCAAGCTGGCGACAGCAGTGGCAAGAGCCGCAACGTAAGTCATTGCCGCAGCCTTGAGGACCGTCCTTGATCCGATATAGTCATCCTCATTCACGAGCCTGAGTTCTCTCAGGTTTGCCAGTGCACGGTTTGAAGCGTTGAATTCTACCGGCAGAGTGATCAGATGGAAGAATATAACGAACAGGAAGCATATGACTCCGATGAGGAACATCAGGCTTCCGTAAGGTGATGCTGCAGACATTATGAGTCCGAAGAAGATCAGCGGCCAGGATACCATCTGAGTCAGATTGACTACAGGTACGATACCATTCCTCAATGCGAGCGGCGCGTAATGTGTTGCATCCTGAATCGCGTGTCCTACCTCATGGCAGGCTATGCACACTGCGGATACAGAACGCGAGGCATATACCTCTCTCGAAAGATTAAGGCTCTTTGTCTTCGGATCATAGTAATTGGTCAGTGAGTTTCCGCCGTTCAGTACATTTATCGCCACGCCTGACAGTCCATTGGCATCCATCATGACTCTTGCAGCCTCTGCGCCTGTTATACCTGTGCTGACCGGTACCTGCGAATAAGTCCTGTACGCACTGTTTATCCTTGCCTGTGTGATCATCGTAAGGAGAATCGCCGGGATAAGGACAAACCATGAATAGTCATAGTAGTAATACATTATTTCTCCTCCTCTGCGCCGAACCTGTCTCCGGCAGAAAGCTTATGCCCTCTCATGAAATCGCCGGCGCTCATTCTTTTTTTGCCCTGGAGCTGCTGCTCAAGTACTCTCAGCTTGCCGCTCCCGCAATTGATGAAATAACTTTTCTTATCTGTTCTGCTTATTGTACCCGGCTCACCGTCGGGTTCCTCGCCTATAACTTCCGCCTTGTAGAATTTAACCTGCTGTCCGTCAAGATAGCTGTAGCATGCAGGCCATTCAATAAATGCCCTTATCTTGCGCTCTATACGCTCTGCAGGCTCGTTGAAATCCGTATAGCCATCAGCCTTTGAGATCATACCTGCATACGTTGCCTCGGCATCGTCCTGCACTTCATAAACAGCAGTTCCGTCTGCTATCTGGGGGATAGTCTTTGCAAGAAGATCCGCGCCTGCTTCGGCAAGTATCTCCGACACCTCGGTGAAGTCCCTGCCCTTAATGCAGCATGCGCACTTGCTTATCATGTCTCCTGTATCGAGTCCCTCAGCCATACGCATAATTGTGATGCCCGACTCATCGAGGCCTTCAAGCACTGCTGCCTGCATAGGAGAAGCTCCCCTGAGCTTCGGGAGAAGCGAGCCGTGCACATTGATGCATCCAAGTCTTGGTATATCAAGAACTGATTTCGGAAGTATCTGCCCGAACGCTGCTACAACAATCATATCCGGAGCGATCTCCTTTAAGCGTTCTATGAGCTCCGGATCTTTTTTGATCCTGACCGGCTGTGCAGTTTCTATGCCGTGTTCAAGTGCCAGTTTTCTGACTTCAGACAGAACCATTTTATTGCGGTTGCCCTTTCTGTCAGGCTGGGTCACAACCAGGGGTATCTCGTAACCTTCATCTATTAACTTGCGGAGCGAACGCGCTGCAAAAGCAGGCGTGCCCATGAAAACGATTCTCATCTACTGATTGCTTCTTTCTTTTTTCTTTTCCCAGATCTCCGCGTTGCCTGTGTCTTCTTCATCATCCTGGTGAAGTTCCTGCAGTTCATGGAGTATCTCCGAGTATTCCTCGGCTGTCATCATGTCTTTTGCTATATCAGAATACAGAATGCCATCGAGGTGGTCATATTCGTGGCAGAATACGGTTGCTTCAAAGCCCTCGAATTCATACTCATGCTCTACACCCTGAAGATCCGTTCCTTTGATCCTGATTTTGTAAGGTCTGTCTACCAGGCCCATGTAACCCGGTACTGAAAGGCATCCTTCACTCGACTCCTGAGTTCCTTCTCTGTAGGTTATCTCAGGGTTGATCATGACGTAGATCCTGTCTCTTGTTTCTTCATCTTCAGCATCCACATGAGGCATTGCTATGAAAAATCTTTTCATTATGCCTACCTGAGGAGCAGCGATGCCAACTCCGTCGGCAGCGATCATGGTTTCAACCATATCTGCGCATGCCTCTGCTATGCGCGGAGTTATTTCCTTTACCGGTTTGCATTTTTTGGCGAGTATTTCATCGCCTCTGATAGTGATATTTCTAAGTGCCATAGTTTCTCTTTCCTGTGATTATATTGACCCGTAAGGGTTTATATCTATTTCTATGAAAGCCGGAGCCCTGTTTTCTGTCATTCGGTCGCGGAATGCCATATATTCACTGACATATCCGGCCCGTGTCCCCTGCGGGGCTTTTATCATGAAAACAGCCCGGGCTCTTCCGTCACTCCGCCTTTCATCAAGTCTCGGCATCATGACCGTCGCTCCCTCAGGAGCTGATTTAAGGCCTGTGAGCCTGTTTCTGAAAGCATTTGCGTAGGCCATCGCCGTCTCTTCGTCTTCTGCTGTCAGCCCGACGGAGATTATATCAGAGTAAGGCGGATAATTCATAACACTTCTGTGAATAAGTTCCGATTCATAGAAGCTCTCGTAATCCCCGGATGCAGCCTCCTGTATCACGTCGCTGTCAGGCTCATAGGTCTGTATGAGCACACTGCTTTCGCCGCCCGTCCTTCCGGCGCGTCCGGCGACCTGTGTTATAAGCTGGTAAGTGCGCTCAGACGACCTGTAATCAGGGATATTCAGGCTGACATCGGCGTTTATTATGCCTACAAGGCCCACGTTCCTGAAATCCAGCCCTTTAGCGAGTATCTGAGTGCCGACAAGGATATCTGTGCGCCCTTTCTGGAAATCATCGATCACCTTGACGGGATCGTCCGCAGCCGAGGCAGTATCTATATCGAACCTGTCCACTCCGGCTTCAGGCCAGATACGCCTTACCTCTTCCTCTACCTTTTCAGTCCCCGTACCGGCGTACCGGATGAATTTACTTCCGCAGTCAGGACACCTGGCAGGGACAGGAAATTTGCGTCCGCAGTAGTGACAGACTGCTGCATTCACAGACTTGTGATATGTCAGCGAAATGCCGCAGTCCGGACATGTCATTACGAATCCGCAGTCAGGGCAGAGTATCCTGGTCGAGAATCCCCTGCGGTTCAGGAACAGTATGACCTGCTCCCTGCGCTTCAGAGAGCTGTCTATCCTTCTCGCAAGTTCTCTTGATATGACGCTGGTATTGCCTGCAGCGGCTTCCTTTCGCATATCGATTATCTCAAGCTTCGGCATTATGCTTCCGCCGATGCGGTCATTCATCTCGATCAGCTCATAAATGCCTGTTTTTGCCCTGAAATATGACGTTACTCCCGGAGTAGCACTCCCAAGAACAAGTACAGCGTTGGATAAGGAGGCTCTTTTAAAGGCAATATCTACAGTCTCGTATTTCGGATTGTGATCGGACTTGTATGTGCTTTCATGCTCCTCGTCTATGACAATAACTCCTATATTGTCAAGAGGCGCGAAAACCGACGTCCTTGCACCTATAACGATCTTTGCCTCGCCGCGTCTTATCCTCAGCCATTCAGAGAGTCTCTCAGATTTCTTCAGCCTGCTGTGAAGAGTAGCTATTTTATCGCTTCCAAAGCGTTCCCTGAAGCGCTGAGCCACCTGCATTGCCAGTGCTATCTCCGGCAGGAGTATTATTGCACTTCTGCCTGTCTCAAGCGCCTTGGCAGCTGCCTGAATATACACTTCAGTCTTTCCGCTGTTGGTAACGCCCTTGATCAGATAGGTCTTCGTCTCGCGTTTTTCTACAGATGCGCATATCCTTCCGGCTGCTGCGTTCTGCTCTTCTGTAAGCTCATAACCCGGTTCTGCTGCCTCTGTGCCCGCTCCGGCTTTAAGCGCTTTTTCGCGCTTTCCCTCTACGGCGAACATCTTGAGTCCGTCAATGTATTTAACCCCATATCGCCTGCGCATCCACATGGCCGTCTGCACCATCTCACTGTTGAGAGACCGTTCAGGATCGAATGTGTCGATTTCCTTTATTTTAGATTCATCAAGCGCGCAGGAAACACCCGCAGCCACGCAATATGCATCGACACTTTTGCTCCTTTTTGCGAAAGGCACAGTCAGTTTCATCCCCACTTCCACCTCATCGGGTGCTTTATAGGTGTAAAAGCTGTCCGTATTTACGCTTTTGTTGTCAATGACTACGTCGATGTATTGCATTTATGGATCTCACAGATGTTACAGAAGGAATATATTATGCTCCGCACACTCCTCGCACATTGCTTCCGGCCATACTGAGACCTGTACTTCTCCTATATGTGCCTTTTTCAGGAAGTACATGCAGAGTCTGCTCTGTCCGATACCGCCGCCTATGCTGAGAGGCAGTCTGTCGTTTATTATATCCTGATGGAATTTCAGCTCTTTCCTGTCTTCTTTTCCGTCAAGCTCAAGCTGGCGGAGCATGGATTCAGAATCAACACGGATACCCATGGAACTGATCTCGAATGCATCTTCAAGCACAGGGTTCCAGAGTATGATATCTCCGTTGAGTTCCCAGTCATCATAGTCAGGGGCTCTTCCGTCATGAGGCTTGCCCGAGTTAAGCTTGCATCCGATGCGCTTGACAAATATGGCTCCGAATTCTTCGGCAGCAAAACGCTCCCTCTCTTTTGAAGTGTTGTCAGGGTACCAGTTTTCAAGTTCCTGAGAGTCGATAAATCTGATCTTATCAGGAAGATCGATACCGATCTGCGGATAATGATCATTAACGTAGTCTGCAAGGTCTTTAAGGCACCAATAGATGACTCTTACAGTATATTCGAGATACTCATCATTTCTTTCTTCTCTGGTGATGACCTTTTCCCAGTCCCACTGATCAACATAAATTGAGTGGATGTTGTCGAGTTCTTCATCGCGTCTGATGGCATCCATGTCTGTATAGAGTCCGCGTCCCGGTTCAACTCCGTATCTCCCAAGCGCCATTCTCTTCCACTTAGCCAGAGACTGAACGACCTCAACATTCTGCTCATCCATATCCTTGATTGTGAACTCAACTCTTCTCTCATAACCGTTCAGATTATCATTGAGTCCTGTTTCAGGAATGACGAACAGAGGAGCTGTGACTCTTCCGAGATTGAGATTGTGCGCAAGCTCCTTCTGGAAGTGGTCCTTGATCCTTTTGATTGCTCTCTGTGTTTCCGTTGGGTCGAGCAGCGGCTTGTAGTCTTTTGGAATGAATAGTTTGCTCATTTTTCTTCTCCTTGATCTTAGTCCCTGTTATTTATTTCCCTGCATATCTCGCAAAATCGCATCCGCAGAAATTCTGTCTGTAAAGACCGTATTTTTTTGACAGCTCCACGCTACGGCCGAATCCGTTCTTCTTCTTGAAGTCGATGTCTAGGAATCTGACTCCGGTCTCTTCTTCAAGTGCAAGTCCAAGTGCTCTGATCTTGTCATAGTTCTTGTGAGGACTTACCGACATCGTTGTTGTGAAGTATTCCATGCCGAGCTCTTTTGCCATCCTTGCTGTATCAGCCAGCCTCATTGCAAAGCACAGGTCACAGCGCTTTCCGCCTTCAGGTTCATCAGCAAGCGGTGACGCCTTTATGATAAACCGGTCCGGCTCATACGCTCCCTCTATATAACCAACTGTGTATATATCCTTATGCTCCTCATTGAAGGCTTCGAGAAAATGCAGCAGTGTATCCCGCCTCAGGTAGTACTCTTCTCTGTCCGTGATGTTTGGATTATAATAGTACAAGGTAAGCGCATAATCCGCAGCCGTTCTTTCCACACACGAGGTGGAGCACGGTCCGCAGCATGCGTGCATCAGGACTGAAGGCTTTTTAGGCATCAGCGCCACTCCGGACAGCTCTCCGGATATGAGATTCAGTTCTTCGCAGTTGACCTGCGGAATGCAGCACGAAGTTTTTTTCAACGCTTTTCCTTTCCACTATTGCACTGGCAGCGTGATACACAACAATCCATAATATTGTATCACAAACGGAGGTTCCTTGATACATGCAAGGCGGTGAAAGATATAATTCGATAAGCGATCATCTGAAGTCGGAGTTTGGCTGCAAGACTGTTAAGCTGAGCATCGATGCGGGATTCACCTGCCCAAACAGAGACGGTACAGCAGGAGTCGGCGGCTGTGCCTTTTGTTCTGAAGGCGGATCCGGTGAACTTGCATCGCGGGCCTCGCTTTCTGATGAGGATTATTCAGCATCTATCAGCGAGCAGATAGACAGGCTTTCAGAAAAGTGGCCGGATGCATGCTACCTTGCCTATTTCCAGTCATTTACCAACACCTATGCACCTGTGGAGGTCCTGCGCTCACGTTACTATGCAGCACTTGAGGATCCGCGCATCAGCGGCATTGTGATAGCAACAAGACCTGACTGCCTCGGAGACGATGTTCTCAGCCTTCTTGAAGAAATAAACCGTGATCATTTTATGTGGGTCGAGCTCGGACTCCAGAGCACTTATGCGGAAACCCTGCGGGCGATGAACACCTGCTATACATATGAGGATTATGAAGATTCAGTCAGAAAGCTCATCTCCCGCGAAATACGCGTTGTGACACATCTCATACTCGGTCTGCCGGGAGAAACACATGAGATGATGCTGGATTCAGTCAGAAATGTCTGCAGCCTTCCCGTATTCGGACTGAAGCTGCATCTCATGAATATAGTAAAAACATCGCCGCTTTACAGGACGATGCCTGATTACGTACCATTCGGATCGATTGAGGAATATGTGGATCTTGTTGTGCGCTGCCTCGAGATCATACCTCCTGAAATCACGATACACAGGCTTACAGGCGATGTGCCGCGCAAAATCCTTGTATCTCCTGAATGGAGCTACCGTAAGCGCACTATACTCAACATGATAAACAGTGAACTTAAAAAACGCGATACACGCCAGGGTGCGGCAATATAAAAAAGGTCTCTTTGGAGACCTTTCTTTTATGGTAATTTTGTCGAAGCCGGCATGCCTTCATATACCGGTATCTCGAATACAAGCGGCTGGTTTAGAATGCCGTATTGCGTGTATGAACTCTTTGTAGAGGCCGCTTCGCTGTAAGGAGCCATGATGTTCGTCATGTACTGATGCGTACCCGCCTTGTTTACTCCGTTCCTGACATTGAACCTCTGATAATAACCTGTGTACTGCCCCTGATTTATGTAATTCTTTGCCAGTTCCTGTGCGCCTCCCTCAACAGCTTTTGCCGGGGTCGTCCATCCCTTTGCATAGGCATAAAGGAGTCCGTTATACAGAGGATTGGTTCCTCCGAATGCGCCTATGTTAAATGCGTTATAAACTTTGGTGCCGAGGACTTCCGTACCGTTTACCGCATCCCCTCCGCTGCCGGTTTCCTGTCTGGCTCTGGATGCGAGGAACACCGGGCTTACATTGGAAAGCTCCCCTGCTTTCACAAATATGTTTGCAGTGAATCCGTATGAAGGCAGTTTAGTTGGCGAAAGAATAGCGCTTACAACGGATGAGGTCTGATACTTTGGCTTATATGACAGATCCTCAAACATGTATATGCTGTTCTCATTCAGGAAATTGCGCGGATCCATGTAGTAAGCCACGACCTTGCTGTTTGCCTTATACCAGCCCTTCTCATACTGCTTTGTACCATCCCTGTACGAGGAAGGGAATGCGCCGGATACCAGCGAAGTTCCTCCGTTCGTCTGTTTGGAAAGAGCGGTACTCCAGGCTATGTTGGTCTTATACGCTACAAAGCCCCAGTTCGGATGGATCTTGTGCAGGTTTATGAGCTTCTTTTTATATGAATCAGGGAACCCCTCATCATCGAGGTATTTCTCAAACTTAGCATCATCAAGAATGCCCGGGTTTGTCACATGGCTCGAAGCTGCAGCACCCGAAGATGCGGACGCAGTCTTTACCGTACTTTCAATAAGCTTTACTTTTCCTGAACTCAGGTAGAAGTATTTTGAACCAACTTTCACCTTGTACCATGTACTGCTGGACCCTCTGGCCGAATATACAGGAGTCGCCTTCAGGACTATAGTAACTTTTGAGCCCTTTTTAAAAGAACTCTTCTTTTTCATTTTTGTGCCAGCACCTACCCGGTAGTTGATCTTCGCTGTCGTTTTCCCACTGACAGAATCATATTTTATGTTATCGATAAGATCAGCTCTTATATAGCCATTCTTTCCATTTACTTTAACATAGTACCATCTCTTCTTTTTGGAAGTGCTGGTCTTTGACTTGAATACTTCTTTCTGTATCGTAACTTTTGTGTTGTCGGATAAAACACTAAGGCTTGCAGATTTCGTGGATGCGGACTTTCTGAGCACTGCCCCGTCTTTTGAATTGATCTGACCGGATGCCTCAGGAACAGAAGCCGCAAAAGCAGCAGAAGCGAACAGGATCATTATCAGCGCAAACAGTGATGATATGACGAGTATATTCAGTTTTAAGTTTCTTGTGCTTTTCATGCCGTCATGTAATAATAAATTATTAGTAAACTAAAAAGGCGAAGCGGCTAAAGCCATTCCTTCGTCCGTCATTCTATAACGATAGTCAACCAGTATGACTGATTATTACAAAATATTTATAAAGTCCCGGAGCTATTTGAAGCGGTTCTCATGGATAAAAATCTCTTCGATAGGCATATCAAGAAGATAGGCTATATCCATTGCAAGTTCCAGGGATGGAGTGCATCGCCCGTTTTCAATGGAGCTGATCGACTGCCTCGATACTCCCAGCTTTTCGACCAGATAGTTCTGCCCTATCTTTTTCTCTTTTCTGATCTTAGCAAGATTGTTTTCCATAAAACCCCGCAGCGAACATTTGTGCATCTTTATAGTGCTATTGTACCATGTATTGATCATGTGTCAAGTATTCTTTACGTTGACAATAATTGTGCAAAGAAAAAACCCGTCGCAACTGCGACAGGTCTTCGTGGTGCTCAGGCCCGGAATCGAACCAGGGACACGGGGATTTTCAGTCCCCTGCTCTACCTACTGAGCTACCTGAGCAAAATGGTGGGCCATCTTGGGGTCGAACCAAGGACCGACCGGTTATGAGCCGGTTGCTCTAACCTCTGAGCTAATGGCCCGTAAAATATTCTTTAAAAATGGTCGGGGTGGCAGGATTTGAACCCGCGGCCCACTGGTCCCAAACCAGTTGCGCTACCAAACTGCGCTACACCCCGATGTGCACTGATTAAATTGTAAAAAGGTGGTCGGGGTGGCAGGATTTGAACCCGCGGCCCACTGGTCCCAAACCAGTTGCGCTACCAAACTGCGCTACACCCCGATGAAATTGGCAGGGGCAGTAGGACTTGAACCCACGGCACGCGGTTTTGGAGACCGCTGCTCTACCAACTGAGCTATACCCCTAAAAAAGGTGGCGGAGAAGATGGGATTCGAACCCATGCTGCCCTTATCGAACACTAACGGTTTAGCAAACCGTCCTCTTCAGCCACTTGAGTACTTCTCCAAATATGGCTTCTTGGCGGAGAGGGTGGGATTCGAACCCACGGTCCCTTGCGGGATCACCGGTTTTCAAGACCGGCTCCTTAAACCACTCGGACACCTCTCCGTATCCTTGGGATAAGGTGTATTGGTGACCCATCGGAGATTCGAACTCCGGACACCTTGATTAAAAGTCAAGTGCTCTGCCGACTGAGCTAATGGGTCGCATTTGGCTGGGGTAGCAGGACTCGAACCTACGAATGACAGAGTCAAAGTCTGTTGCCTTACCGCTTGGCTATACCCCATCAGCACGAGACCGGCAAAAAGAAAAATGGTGAGCCCACAGGGATTCGAACCCCGGACACACGGCTTAGAAGGCCGTTGCTCTATCCAACTGAGCTATGGACCCACATGCCCAACTTGCCTTGTTAAAAAAAATTGGAGCGGATGATGAGAATCGAACTCACGCTATCAGCTTGGAAGGCTGAAGTTCTACCATTGAACTACATCCGCAAAAGATGGAGCGGAAGACGAGATTCGAACTCGCGACCCTCGCCTTGGCAAGGCGATGCTCTACCCCTGAGCCACTTCCGCACATTTTGGTCGAGGGGGATGGATTCGAACCATCGAAAGCAGTGCTAACGGATTTACAGTCCGCCCCCTTTGGCCGCTCGGGAACCCCTCGAAAACTATTGGAGCTGATGGAGGGAATCGAACCCCCAACCTGCTGATTACAAATCAGCTGCTCTACCGTTGAGCCACATCAGCATATTGGCGACCGGGAACGGGCTCGAACCGTCGACCTCCAGCGTGACAGGCTGGCATTCTAACCAGCTGAACTACCCGGCCCAATTGTCGTTTGTAATGGTGCTGCATCCTTATTTGTTTTCAGACGCTTGATTATATTAGCACGATTGCATAGTTGTGTCAAATACTATTTCGTTAATTTTTAGATTCTTTTTAAGGTGCAATATATCTGCCCAGTGTGACACTTACGCTCAGCAGCTGCGCCTTGCCCGAAGTCATATCGGATACTGCTGATTTCAGCCTGTCAGTATCCTCATTCGGACAGCTGATCACTGCCGTAACTGAATCAGTGTATTCTATGTCACTCATTTCGAAACCTCTCTCAGATGCATAATTTGTTATTTTGCTGAGAAAAGTATAATCAAACGAATACTTCAGAAGAGAACTTTCCTTTACATCGCAAATTCCCGCAGCCTCTATACCAAGCTTTGCCGCATGCGTGTATGCCCTCGCTAAACCGCCTGTGCCGAGTTTTATTCCGCCAAAGTATCTGGTTATCACTATTGCAACATTTGTCAGTCCCTCGGCCGTTATAAGCTTCAGGACGGGCATCCCTGATGTGCCCTGGGGCTCGCCGTCATCGCTTGCCCACTGATGCTCGCTTCCTGCCCCGCACACAAACGCCGGCACATTATGAGTCGCATCCTTATATTTTTCTTTTATTCCGCTAATAAAAAGCCTGGCCTCCTCCGGCGTTTCCGCCGGGGAGACGTGGGCTATGAAGCGCGATTTCTCGATTATGTATTCGGCTTCGCCGTATTCATAAACGGATCTGTATAAAAACATAAGGTCTCTTACAGTATGTACTTGTCTACATCTACTTCCTTGATCTTCTCGCCAAGTCTGTCGAGTACGTATTCTCTGTCAATGCGTATATCCTTCATGTCAGGATCCGGCAGATTATACGATACATCCTCGAGAAGGATCTCAAGTATGGTATGAAGTCTTCTTGCGCCGATGTTCTCGGTTTCCTCATTCATGAGATATGCGAGGTTGGCGATCTCATCGATGGCTTCATCCGTGAATTCAACACTGACCCCTTCTGTCTCGAGCAGAGCCTTCTGCTGCTTGGTGACAGCGTTCTCAGGCACTGTAAGGATCTTTTTGAAATCTTCCTTATCGAGATTGCTGAGTTCAACATTTATAGGGAATCTTCCCTGGAGCTCAGGTATAAGATCGCTTGGTTTTGATACATGGAAGGCGCCTGCGCCGATGAAGAGCATGTGGTCTGTCTTTACAGGACCGTATTTTGTATTGACTACGCTGCCCTCGACTATAGGCAGAATATCTCTCTGTACGCCCTCTCTCGACACATCAGCACCGGATCTCATTCCGCCTCCGGCTGCGATCTTGTCGATCTCGTCGATGAAAATGATACCGTTCTGTTCTGCATTCTGCAGAGCCTCGTCAGTTACCTGATCCATATCGATCAGCTTCTGGGCTTCCTGCTCTCTGAGGATTCTTCTGGCGTCGCTGACCTTGCATTTCTTTTTCTTGGTCTTCTTAGGCATCATGCTGTCGAAGATGTTGCCAATGGCGATCATGCCCTCATTCTGGTTATCGAGCTGATTGGTCTTCGGTACGTCATCGACCTCGATCTCAATGATATGGTCTTCGAGAAGACCTGCGTGAAGCTGTTCTCTCACCTGATCCCTGGCCATTTTGATGTCAGCGAATTCCCTGCTGGCCTCATATTCTTTCTGCTTGTTTTCTTCGTACTCCTGTCTCTGCGTCTTGTAACCGAGGTTTCCGAAGATATTGCCGAGCTGTACGCCTCCGTTGTTGTCGTTTTTCGGCGAAGGAACAATGGACTTCACGATGATGTCTTCTGCGATGACATCCGCCATCTCAGCGTTTTCGTCCATTCTCTTCTGCTTGCTGAGTCTCATCGAGGCTTCAACAAGGTCTCTGATCATGGAATCGACATCACGGCCTACATATCCGACCTCTGTAAACTTTGTCGCCTCTACCTTGACGAACGGAGCATCCATGAGTTTCGCAAGTCTGCGGGCGATCTCAGTCTTTCCTACTCCCGTCGGTCCCATCATGAGGATGTTCTTTGGTGAGATCTCTTCTCTCATCTCTTCGGAAAGAAGGCTCCTTCTGTAGCGGTTTCTCAGCGCGATCGCAACATATTTCTTAGCCTCATCCTGACCGATGATGTACTTGTCGAGCTCCGCGACTATCTGTTTCGGAGTCATGTTTTTTATATTGTCTGCCATGGTCTCCTCCTATAGTTTTTCTACTGTAATGTTGTTGTTGGTATACACACAGATGTTTGAAGCGATCTCAAGCGACTTTCTGACTATAGTTTCCGCATCGAGATCAGTGTTCTCAAAGAGCGCTACAGCAGCTGAATATGCGTAATTGCCGCCGGAGCCTATAGCTACTACATCCTTATCAGGTGAAATCACCTCTCCGTTTCCGGAAATAACGAGAAGATCATTTTCGTCCGCAACTATCATAAGAGCTTCAAGACTTCTCATTGCCTTGTCAGATCTCCAGTACTGGGCAAGATCGACAGCAGCTCTCTTGAGATTGCCTGCGTGCTCTCCGAGCTTGTTCTCGAACTTTTCAGTAAGAGAGAAAGCATCGGCAACAGAACCCGCAAAACCTGTGAGCACTTTGTCTTTATAGATTTTCTTTACTTTCTTTGCGCCGTTCTTCATGATGGTCGTCTCACCCATCGTCACCTGACCGTCACCGCCAATGGCGATGTCTCCGCCCGGTCTTCTTACAGCGCATATAGTTGTTGCATGAAACTGGATCATTTCTTTTTCTCCTTATATTTGCACTCAGGGTTGGAGCACTTCACTGTGCCTCCCCTGCCTTTTGTTTTTACCAGCATGGATCCGCAGTCCGGGCATATTTCTCCGGTCGGCTTATCCCAGAATACCACATCGCATTCAGGATAACCGCTGCATCCGTAAAACAACTTGCCGGTCTTGCGGCCTTTCTTTTCAATGATTTCCTTGCCGCACTTCGGGCACTTTACACCTGTCGACTTTACGATAGGCTTCGTATTCTTGCATTCCGGATAGCCCGTGCATGCAAGGAACCTCCCGAACCTGCCTTCCTTTATAGCCATTGGCTTGCCGCAGATCTCGCAGACTTCATCGGAAAGGACTACTTCTTTCTCAATGCGTTCCACTTCTCTGTCAGCGACCTTGAGTTCTTCACTGAACCCTTTGTAAAAGTCTGCTATGACATTCTTCCAGTTTTTCTCGCCGAGTTCCACTCTGTCAAGATCGTCTTCCATCTCTCCCGTGAACTTCACATCGACGATATCCGAGAAATACACCTGCAGTATACCTATTACATCAAATCCGAGTTTTGTCGGCTCCAGGGCCTTTTTAACGCGTTTTATGTACTTTCTGTTCACGAGCACGGATATGATGGAAGCGTATGTGCTCGGTCTGCCGATGTTCTTCTCCTCCATCTCTTTTACGAGACTTGCTTCGGTGTATCTTGCAGGTGGCTGGGTGAACTTCTGCTCCTTGATGAGCTTCTCGAGGTCAAGGGTCTGTCCCTCTTCAAGTTTCGGAACATTGACTTCGCCTTCAGGGTTGGATGTTTTGTAGACCTTCTTCCATCCGTCAAATGTCATACGTGCTCCGTTAGCCCTGAACTGATACTTTCCGCTATCGATGAGCACCTGCATGGTGTCGAATTCAGCGGCAGCCATACGTGAAGCAACGAATCTCTTCCAGATAAGATCGTAAAGCTTATACTGGTCCTGCGTCAGGGAGTCTTTGATCATGGAAGGTTCCAGTGTCACGTCCGACGGCCTGATCGCTTCGTGGGCGTCCTGCATGGCTTTGTTCTTGTTTGTGAAGACATTATTGCCTACATATTCAGCGCCGTACTTTTCCGTGATATACGACGAAGCTGCTGCTATTGCCTGTGAGGATACTCTTACGGAGTCGGTCCTGATATATGTAACAAGACCTCTTGCGCCAATGCCCTTGAGGTTGATTCCCTCATAGAGCTGCTGAGCTACCTGCATGGTCTTGCTCGTCTGGAATCCCAGCTTTATGGAAGCATCCTGCTGCATGCTCGAGGTGGTGAAAGGCGCATAAGGCTTAGTCTTGCGCTTGCCTGCCTTTATTGATCCGACAATGTATTCACCCTGGCTTAGCTCAGCCTCTATTGCATCAGCTGTCTCCTGATTTTTAACGGAAGCTTTTCTTCCGCTTATCTTGCTGAGCTCCGCAACAAAGCCATCGCCAAAATCTGCAGCTATGCGCCAGTATTCTTCAGGTATGAAGTCCTGGATCTCGCGTTCTCTGTCACAAATAAGCTTGAGGGCTGCCGACTGTACACGTCCTGCAGAAAGTCCCCATGCAACCTTTTTCCAGAGCAGCGGGCTTATCTGATATCCTACAAGTCTGTCGAGAACTCTCCTTGCCTGCTGGGCATCAACAAGACCCGTATCTATGGCGCGAGGCTCCTTGATGGCCTCCTGAACGGTCTGCTTATTGATCTCGTTGAACATTACACGGCATTCAGTGTCCGGATCAATGTCGAGGATGTGTGCAAGATGCCACGAAATAGCCTCGCCTTCGCGGTCAGGGTCGGTAGCGAGCAGCACTTTGGAAGCTGCTGCAGCCTCCTTCTTGATCTCCTTGATGGTATCGCCTTTGCCTCTTATATTTATGTATTCCGGCTCGAAATTGTCAGCTACGTTTACACCGAGTCTGCTCTTAGGCAGATCTCTGACATGGCCTACCGAAGCTATGACTTTATATTTTGAACCGAGGTATTTGCTTATTATTTTTGCCTTAGACGGCGACTCTACGACCAGCAGTGTTTTGTTGGTTTTTGCCGGCGCTTTCGTCGCTTTTTTTGCAGCTGCCATTAACTTCTCCTTTTATATATAATGTAGATTTTTTACAATTTGAAACTTTAGCACATATTGTCAATGTGTCAAGTGGTTTTTTCTTCACATAATGGCATACCCTACCTGCTTATATATATTCTTCCTGCATATGATTCAACTATTCCCTTGATTTCCATGACCGTCACAAGTGAATTTGCAGTACCCGGGCTGAAGCCCGTTTTATTGATGATTTCCTGCATTGTAGCTCCGCTCATTTCTCTTACTACATCAAACACCTTTTGTTCATCCGAATCCATATTGCTGTTGGCAGCTGAAGTTTTCACCGGTGTCGCTCCTATGTCTCTTATCATGTCATCGATTATTATAAGAGGCACTGCGCCATCCCTGATCAGAAGGTTGCAGCCAATGCTTGTCTGACTGTTTATGTTGCCGGGCACTGCGTAAACGGTGCGGCCCTGTTCGGTGGCGTGTTTTGCAGTAATAAGTGAACCGCTGTCGAGTCCGGCTTCAACTACCACAAGCGCTTCTGAAAGTCCGCTTATTATCCGGTTCCTTGCCGGGAAATTTCCTTTGAAGCCTGCCTCTTCCGGAGGATATTCGCTTACAACCAGTCCGCCGTTTTTAAGGCCCTTCATCATAAGCCCGCGGTTGCGCTGCGGAGTCATGTGATCTATGCCGCTCCCAAGTACACCGATGACCTTCCCGTCAGCTTCCAGTGCGCCCTCGTGAGAATACCCGTCTATCCCAAGCGCAAGGCCTGATGTAACAGTAAGACCGCTTTCCGCAAGTCTTCTGCCTATCATAAGCGCTACATTCTTTCCGTAAACTGTATTTTTCCTGGCTCCTACTACCCCTATTGACCGTTCGTTCAGCAGCCCGGTATTTCCTGTGCAATATAACTGCCGGGGCGGATCCGGGATCTCTCTGAGCCTGGGCGGATATTCGGCAGAGTTGATATCTATTTTTACAGTATTAATCATTTCATTACCCCTCCTGAAGTCTGTATCCCAGTGCTTCGGCAAGATGCTCCGTTTTTATACATTCACTGGCTCCCAGATCAGCAATCGTTCTTGCAACCTTCAGCGTCCGGTTGCAGCCTCTTGGGGACATGGAAAATGCATCGTACGCCCTGCTCATAAACTTTGCTTCCTCTTTCCCAAGGCGGCAGTACTTATCCAGATCATGATCAGGTATTTCCGAATTGAACATCATCTGCCCTCTATGGGCTGCAAACCGCAGCGCTTCTTCTACCTGAATTCTCATTTCTTTTGTTGTGAGCCCTTTACTGCCGCCTGTCAGTTCATCATATCCTACCTTTTCCATAGTGATCTTCATGTCTATCCGGTCCATGATCGGACCGCTTAGTTTTCGCCTGTATCTTTCCAGATCAGCCTGTGTGCAGGTGCACTCTCTGTCCGGATCACCGAGAAACCCGCACGGACAGGGATTTGCAGCCATCACGATCTGGAAATTACACGGAAACGTAAATGCTTCCCCTTTTCTGAAATGCGTTATCTTTTTATCTTCAAGCGGTATCCTGAGCGATTCAATTACATCTTTATTGAACTCGCAGATCTCATCAAGAAAAAGTACACCATTATGCGCAAGTGTTATCTCTCCTGGCACCGGATATGCGCCTCCGCCCAGAAGGCCTGCTTTTCCAATAGTATGGTGAGGAGCACGGAAAGGCCTCTTGTATCTTAGTCGTATGCTGTCAGTACCCCGGCCTGCGACCGATCGCACAAT
>CACZGY010000003.1 GCA_902780815.1 uncultured Eubacteriales bacterium | reverse complement strand
GAATATGATCGTCGAAGACGGTCCGGTATATGTCATAGGGCATAAGAGCCCGGATGCTGATACTGTCTGCAGTGCCATTGCATACGCCAGACTCCTCAACCTGCTTGGAATCAAAGCTGAGGCCAGGATAACAGAGGATGTCAACAACGATACAGCATTTATCCTGAGCGAAGCAGGTGTGGAGCAGCCGCCTGTTCTGGAGGATGCCTCGGGAGAGAATATCTTCCTGGTCGATCACAGCGAATACGCGCAGTCTGCCGAGGGTATGAAAGACGCGCATATTGTCGGGGTGCTTGACCATCATGGAGTAGGCAGTGTAAATACCGGACATCAGCTGGTGTACGAGGCGCGGCCGATCGGAGCTACCGCTACCATCGTGTGGCTTGACTACCAGAATTACGGCCTCGAGATCGACAAGAGCACAGCGCACATTTTGCTTGGGGCGATCCTCTCGGATACCAATGGTTTTACCGGATCAACTACTACAGACGCTGACAAACAGGCAGCGGCAGATCTGGCAAAGATTGCCGGGGTCACGGACATTGAGGACTTCGCAAAGAAGATACATTTGGAGGCGCTCTCATATGAGGGATTCAGCGATGAAGAGATACTGTTCTCTGATTACAAGGAATACGAGGCTTCCGGAGTCACTTACGGTATTGGTCTGGTGAATGCTTACGATGAGGAAATCGCGGCAGATCTGGCTGAGCGTATGAAGGCAGCGATGACAGACGGTGCTAAAAAAGTGGATGTGGATATGCTGTATGCTTCAGTAGGGATCCGTGAGGGCGATGTGAAGATCGATTATATCGTTCCGCTCAGCGGACGCTCAGAAGAAACTCTCAAGGCGGCATTCCCGGATTATGATGAGTATAATGGGACTGCGTATATATACAGAACAGGGCTTGGAAGAAAGACTAAGTTTGTTCCGGGAATGACGGATTTCCTTGCAGCACACCCACACGAGTAAAGTAAGAATATCTTAATGACTATAACACCCATCGATTCATGAGAAATCGATGGGCGCTTTGTTTTAGTGTCCCAAATTCTACCCAATCAGCAAGGTGCCAATAAGTATAATCAGGATACAACTTAATACGCGGGAGTCCGGAAATAACAAGTGAAGATCCCGACCCGGACTCCCGTCCCCTAATTGTCGCTTTTGATGCGACCAATAAGAGCAGAGGCGATGATATACTATCACCATCAGTAAAAGATTATTGGTTAACAAGAGAAAAGGAGGGCAGGAATAATGTATGGAGCAATAATAGGAGATATGATTGGCAGCCCTTACGAATTTGACAGGGGCAAAAAGACAAAAGATTTCCCTTTCTTTGATAAGGGAGCGACTTTTACAGACGACAGTGTAATGACAATAGCAGTAGCTGAAGCGCTCATGAAGGCGATTGCTGAAGGAGTCATAAATAATGAGGCAGCCACTAAGGATATGATCATAGATTCCATGCACAAATGGGGACACAGGTATCCGGATGCAGGCTATGGCGGCCGCTTCTATTACTGGCTTAAAAACAACAGCCGTGAGCCGTATAACAGCTTTGGCAATGGATCAGCAATGAGAGTGGCGGCCGCCGGCTGGCTGTTTGACGACCTCGATACCACACGCAAAGTCGCAAGATGGACTTCTGAAGTCACGCATAACCACCCTGAAGGCATAAAAGGCGCAGAGGCAACTGCATCTGCGATATTCATGGCACGCACAGGCAGCAGCAAGGAAGAAATCAAGGACTTTATTATCAGTGAGTTTGGATACGACCTCAGCAGAACTTGTGATGAAATACGTCCTGGTTACTGCCATGTAGAATCGTGCCAGGAGACTGTTCCTGAGGCTATAACGGCATTTATGGAAGGTAATGACTTCGAGGACGTCATCAGGACAGCAGTATCTCTCGGCGGGGATTGTGACACCCTGACATGTATTGCCGGATCGATCGCTGAAGCATTTTACGGAGTTCCGGCATATATGAAGAAAGAGTGCAGAGACAGGCTCCCGGAAGATTTGAGAGAAGTACTGCAGAAGTGGAATTGCAAAAGCAAGCATGCAGAGATGGCTTACGTGGAGCCTGCTGACTATATCCCGGGAGAAATCAGGAAAAAATATGGTCTTGGTGAGTATAATACAGATAAACAATAGCCATGAGGGCAGAGATGAAGATAGGAATTATTTCAGATACACATGGAATGCTAAGGCCTGAGGTGCTCGATGCGCTTAAGGGAAGCAGCATGATCCTGCATGGAGGAGATATCAGCAAACAGGAGGTACTCGACGAACTTGAAGAGATAGCTCCTGTATTTGCGGTGCGGGGCAATGCAGACAAGGAATGGGCGGAGCATATACCTTATCTTCTGGATTTTGAAACCGGAGAACTTCATATCTGTATGGCTCATAAAAAGAAGGATCTCCCCGAGGACCTAAGCAAATACGACCTCGTTGTTTTTGGCCATTCACATAAGTATGAGGAGAGCAGGTATGGCAAAACAGTCTTGCTCAATCCGGGCAGCTGCGGCCCAAGGAGATTTCACCAGGCGATAACAATGGCAGTAGCTGAGATCAATGACGGAGCTGTAACGATCACACGCATAGACATCGCGCAGAAGGCAGCCAGCGTGCTTTCAGGATCGAATACAGCTGATTTGAAAAAGCAAATCGAGATCGTAGTAAAAGAGACACAGAGAGGGAGAAGTCCTTCAGAGATAGCAAACAGACACGGCTTTGATGTAGCTATGACAGAGCAGATTGCGAGACTGTATCTTACACATCCGGGTGTCACAGCAGACGGCATAATGACAAAAATGGGATACTGATAACGAATATCGTTTAAAAAAGGAGAACGACGTTATGGCTATGAAGAGACTGATAATCGAATTCGGGCAGGGCGTGGATATGCACGGCGGAGATCAGAACAACGCTGTACTGAAAGCCACAAAAGATGCTATACATCACTGCTGCATGGCAGGCATAAGCGAGATTTTCAATATCACCGACCGCAAGACTCAGGCATTCATAAAGGCGGATATCTATGCTCCGCATCCTGAAGACGTGGATCCGACTGTAGTTACAGATTATCTTGAATGGTGGAACGTTGAGGCAGAAGTTCATCAGGGAGGAGCTAACCCAAGAGGGATCAGCCTCAACGGAAAACCGGAAACAGAGATAACTATCGCAATAGTATCTCTGACGGTCTATGTTGAGGTGTAACGCATCGGAAGACAGTCCGGAAGCATAAGACCTTGCAAATATATGATATCGCCAGAAGGCTGAAATAACGATATTATACGAAAAAATAAGTGAATTATGATGATAAGGAGCTAATGTGTTAAACTAAGGTTGTTAACCAGTGTGAAGATGTAGAGGCAGACAGGGAATATGGTTGGGAACTACAAGGTTATAACTCTCTGCGGCAGTACCCGCTTTAAAGACGAATTTATTGAGACGCAGAAACGCCTTACACTCGAAGGCAACATTGTTATCAGTGTTGGCCTTTTTGGCCATTCGGGCGATGATGAAGTATGGGAAGATATGGATGAGGGTACTCTGACCGAAACGAAGATCATGCTTGATGATATGCACAAGCGTAAGATCGATATGGCTGATGAAATATACGTAATAAATGTCGATGGCTATATTGGTGAAAGCACACAATCAGAGATCGAATATGCAAAAGAGACCGGCAAAGAAGTCAGATATCTTGTTGATCCAGATGAGGTCTATGACGATGATGAACGAGATATACTCCAGGAAATAATAGATCTTTTATACGAAGAAAGAGGAGGTCTGAAGGCAAGGCAGATCGCAAACATTCTAGGTGTTCTTAAAAGCACTGTTAATCATTATCTGTATGCTGAAGAAGACGAACGGTTTAAACATGACTACCAGTATAGATGGTATATAAGTGAGATGTATGTGGAGGAAGATGAAGAGTACGAATTTGATGACGATGACTTTGACGATGAGGAAATAGAAGAAGACGAAGAAGTCGTTGTTGGTGAAATCGAGGGTAATGACTTTCTGGTAATTACTGGCAATCCGAGCTGTCTTTACAGGAATCATGATATCATGGATATCACTGCATCGGTAAAGATAATGAATGGCAAAGGGGAAGTAGAAGCAATACTTATTCCGGCGTTTTATTGTGATACATGCGAACAATTCTATATGCTTGAGCCGGAATACCGGAAGCTGAAAGTAAGAGGAACACCGATCTGTAGAGTTGTCACCCAAGAGGTATATAAAGATATTCGCTCCGGTAAGATCGAATTAAATGCAGAGTCTCTTTTACATTCACTGGGATATAATGTGAGTGAGAAAGAAGGGTTATCGCCTCAGTACAGGCACAAGCTGCTAAAAGCAATTTTGAAAGAAAAGGTTATGACTAAGATGCAAGTGCTTTCGCATCTGGACTATCTGATCAGAAGAAATGGACAAAAAGAGCACATGGAATCAGCCAGAGCAAAATGGGAAGATGATAGATACTACGTATCAAGGCTTGATTTGAGTAGCGACGATAGTATACGAATCGATAGTATCAGACGAAAGATTTAAGAACGTAATACGACAATTCAACTATAAAGTTAAAAGGTAAGTGACATTATTTCGTATATCCCGTTTAACCTTCAAGTAGGCGCAGATTTAATGATTTAAACTGAGGAGCTTTTTATGAATATGTACAGAGAAGTCAGAGACAAGCTGGGACTGACACGTGATCAAGCCAGTGAATTACTCGAAACCATAGAGCCAGGTAAATTAGAACGTATTGAGAGTGAGAAACAACTTCCAAGTCCGGAAGATGTAATGATAATGGCAGAAAAATACGGAGAGCCTAATATCCGTACGGTTAGAATAGTCCGCATCGAATAATTCGCAAAAAATACAACGCCTATAGTAGGCAGATAAATCTTTTTGTAGTAGAGACACAAACAGCAAACTGAGAGCGTCCTCAACGGAGGGCGTTTTCTTATGCAATGAAGGGGGGCGTTAGATGTCGCATGTCAATCGACCAATTTGAAAACAAATAATAGTATTTTAAAACAAAACAATCTTAATAATTTAGGAGGGCACATCATGGGTACTATAAGAACGACAGGTAAAGCTTTGAAAGAAGTAGAATACGACAAGGTGAAAATAACGATGTCTTTTAACACCAGAGATAGGCGCAGCAAGGATGCAATCAGAAAAGTAATTGAGGAATGCGAGCTGTTTCTTTGTGAACTGAAGAAAATAGGTGTGGACACAAGTTCGATAAGAGGCGGTAGAAATAACGTTTCGAGAAATAACAGTAGTTATAATTCTGATAAAGGCACGGATGCTGTAAGAACGATAAGCTGGGAATCAGATTATGATTTGAAATTGATTGATGCCGTAATGAAACTTTCAGAAAAAGGATCATATGACATTGATATCAGCATTGACCCAAGATATTCGAAGAAGAGTGATCTTTGTAAGGAACTTATGAAAGAGGCTGTTATTGACGCAAGAGCTGTTGCAGATAGCTTAGCAGGAGCTCTTGGGGCAAAAGTTAAATGTCCCGCAAAGATCAATGCAAGTGGTGATTATGATTACATCTCTGACGAAGAATATATGGATGATGCTAGGTCTGGCGTTGTTAATGGGATTGAACTTCTCAACTATGGTGACGGATACGGAGGGTTTTATTCTGAACTGAAAAAGCCGACGACAATTCATACAGAATCGATAACAATAGAATGGGAACTTGAAGATTGAAAACAAAGTGGGGTATGGATTCGATAAAAGCATACATTATGATTAAATCGAATCACTGGGAGAAGGTAGGGCCAGAAAGACCATTTCTTATCAATTTACAGTACTGTCATAGAGCGTTTAAGAAGAATAGTAGTTTAGGACGACAACCGTGGAATCTTTTCCCGGGTTTAAGTACGAAAAAACACCCAGGTTCATTGTGCCTGATGGGTATAATTTAAGTGGGTGAGAAGCCCTGACACACTTCAGGATACAGAAAGGAGGCGGCATTCATGACTATTAAAGAAGCAGAGCAGATGATAATCGATGCGTACAGCAATTACAGCCTCCCCGAGGAAAACAAGTTCCAGCTTATCGAGGCACTTGAATTCCTTATCGAAGCAACACATGATCCTGTGCACATGATGCATCTTGGCGGCATCTATTATGAGGACAGATATTATGATTTGGCACTCAAATACTACGAGATGGCTGCCACATATGATCACACCGAAGCCTATGAGTGCCTCGGTTATATCTGGTGCTACGGCAGAACGGGCGAGGTCGACTACAAAAAGGCCTTTGAGTATTACTCCAAGGCAGCTGAAAGAGGTGATACTGTTGCGGCGTATAAAGTAGCCGATATGTACAAGAATGGCTATTACGTCGAAAAGGATTACAACAAGTACTGCGAAATGATCGAGAAGCTTTACCCTAAAGTAACGGGCACGAATCTCACTGACAGTGAGCCGGTTCCTGAGATCTGCCTCCGGTTGTCTGTGATCCGTAGGGAGCAGGGCAGAACGGAAGATGCGATCAGACTGCTGTTCGAAGCAAGGGAATACCTCGAAGAAGTTCTTACGTACAATCCATTCTGGGGCAATCTCCGAAACATGGAGTGGCTGATCCACGATCTGTATGAGCTGATCGACTGTGATATGACCGACCTGGGACTCTTCGATCTCTACTACGTGCTTAGCAAGCCTTGCAAGGTCACGTTTAAGCAGGATGACGAAAAGTATGAGGTGGAGTCAGTAGAGGAGGATGGCCGGATAGTCGTTAGGTTTGGCGATAAGTGGTATCGCTCGGTCCAGGAGTTCTTCGATAATGCATGCATTGGTGATGACAGGGTAGCAACTCTGGCATATGACATTTACGAAATGGAGGTGAAACGATGAGCACAGCTGAGATCATTAAGACAGAAAACAGCGGGGACAGCCTCGCAAGATACGAAGAAGTGCTGCTCAGAAGGGACAGCCTGAGGAAGAAGGCGGAGCAGTATCAGATAAGCTACTTCAGGGTGTTTGGTGATCTGCTCGTCGATTCATTCACGATACGCGTGGAGTGCATAAAAAAGAAGAAGATCATCGCGTACTGCCAGATGCATGTCAATCAGGGTAAGCCTATAAACGGTGCAAGTCTCGATCACTTCATTGAGCGTGAGATGGCAGAGTACAAGGAAGACCTGGATGCTATGATAAGGCACAATAAGGCGGTCAAGGAGGGTGGCACCATATCAGAGTACGACATGTTTAAGCTTAAGAAGCTTTATCACGGCCTGGCTAAGCTGATACATCCTGACCTGCATCCGGATCTGGAGTCTGATCCGCAGATCAGGGAATACTGGGAGAACATAGTGCTTGCTTATGAGCACAACCAGCTGTCGGAGATGGAAGAACTTGACTTTCAGGTAAGGAAGTATCTGGAAGGAAAGGGAATCGCAGGAACTGAGATTTCAATTCCGGACATAAGTAGCAAGATAAAGAATGTAGAAGACGAGATTGAGCGCATCACAAGCACAGAACCTTATCTGTACAGACTGCTGCTCGAGGATGAGGAAGCAGTGACCGCAAAGAAAGAAGAACTCAGAAGCGAAATCGACTCATACACAGCATATTCAAAGCAGCTCGATGAGGTGATTGGGCAATTCAGGATAGAGAGGAACTACTCATGAGCAACGATATCATTATTAAAGATACAGATTTGATCTCAACAGTGGCACAGACAGACCTCAGCGACCTTATAAAGCCACTAGTTAACGAGATGCATTTATTTGACACCTATGTTGCTGGCACAACACATATTGATGATGAGACCGTATTTGATGATATACAGGCCGGCGACAAGCTTACCCTCGTGAGAGAAGACAACAAATTCGATGAAAAAGCAATAGTTATACAGAACAGAGATGGCCGCAAGCTAGGCTATGTACCAGAGAAGGATAATCTTGTCTTTTCAAGACTTATGGATGCAGGCAAGTTGCTCATAGCTAAGGTCAGTACACACGAAGTGAAAGGTTCATTTCATCGGATAAAGATAGGTATTTACTTAATAGAATACTGATTTCATAGGTTAAAGGTGTAAAATGAAAGAACAAATTAAGTTTTATAAAGCAAAAGAGCTTGCAGAAATACTAGGCATTAATGATAAGACGGTATACCGCTTAGGACGTGAAGGACTCATAGATAGAGTTAAGGTAGGGAGAAGTGTACGATTTATAATGCCTGACTCAGATGCTGAAAAAAAGAATTTGGATAAGGATTCGTCACGAAAATAGATATTGGCAAAAAATTTTCATTCAGTCTACAGAAGTGGAACATACGAAGAAGTTTACAATAGTTTTTAGAGCAATATATCAAGCAATTATCATGATATAATTTAAAAATAAGACAAGCAGTAATTTATGAATAATTAAAGGCAGGTGTGTATGTTTTCTATTGATTTTGATGACCAGCCATATAAGTGCAAAACAAAGGATTACTTCTGGTTTAATGAAATAAGACAGGCTGTTCAAGCCATTGAACAAGAGGGCTTAAACCTTGAAGAAATTGCAGAGTTAAGTAAAAATAGCAATTTTTTTAATGCTGCTTCCAAAGCCCGTGCAAAAGAAACCGCATCGGGAGTGCTTCGTCGGCTAAAGGTAGCTGATGAAACATTCTTTTCTTTTTTCATGAAGCAACTTGTACAAGAACAGAAGATTCTCAATATGATACTCATAATGCTAGAAAATAGGTCGATGTATGAGTTCATGAATGAGGTGTTCAAGGAGAAACTTATCTCTGGAGACCTGTACATTTCTGATGCTGAGATAATTGGCTTCATTCACGATATCCAAGCTAAGGATACTAAGGCAGCAAACTGGGGTGATGCATCAGTAAAGAAATTCAGAACCTGTATAAAAGGATACATGAATGACAGTGGACTCACAGTACCAGACGGAAAAGGCGTCAGAATCATTAGACCTATATTCGGACAACCTATGGAGGCCTTTCTAAAGCGAGAAGGTTTGACTGAAGTTTACAAAATACTGGCAGGAGAAAGATAATGCGAAACATATATGAAAGGTTGGATGAGCTCGAAGCCAAAATGCGAGATGAAAGCTTCCGCACAAATACAGGACTTGGTAATGAGGTTGGTTATTATGTGTTCGACTATGAGCCTCAGGAAGAACTCGTTGTAAGAGAAAGAGTCAAAGAAATAGAACAATCAAACACGGTAGAGCGGTTTGGATACGAACTAGTCATATTTGACTTATATGAGTTGATCCTACAGATTCTCAAAGACGAAGGGGTATACGATGACCTTTTGGCTGTAGAGGAAGAAGAGGGGACAGAGTACGCATTTGAGGCAATATCAGATGTCCTCAGGTTCAATGATGAAGACAGCCTAATTATTCAGCACATTATAGAGAATACTCCTGATGAATCGGTTGTGCTGCTTACGGGAGTAGGTAAATGCTTCCCTATTCTCAGATCACACAAAATACTTAATAACCTTCATCAGGTTATGGATCACTGCCCGGTCATAATGCTTTATCCGGGTAGATACACAGGAAACACGTTGAATATTTTCGGCAAAGTAAAAGACGATAATTACTACAGAGCATTCCCGATAGTAGGCAAATAAAGAAAGGATTCTGACATGAAAGTTAAGGATATGTTCCTTCGCAAAATAGACAGAGAGATCACTGGCGTAGTTAAGGTTGGCCAGCGTGACGACAATGTCAAAGTAGAGGAACTGAAAGAATACGTAGTCACAAGAGAGCTTGCCAGACATTTTGATGACTTTTTTAGCAATTACACAAGAAGTATCAAGGCGCCTACTGATAAGATGGGAGTATGGATTTCTGGATTCTTCGGTAGTGGTAAATCACACTTCTTAAAAATCCTGTCATATATTCTGGACAATGATGTGGCAGGCGGCAAAAGTGCGCTTGAGTATTTCAATGATAAGGAACGCATTACTGGCAACTCAATGCTCATGGCAAACATGAAGCTCGCTAGTGAGGTGCCTACTAAGGCAATTTTGTTCAATGTTGACAGCAAGAGTGAGGCCACCGGAAAGTCCGATAGTAATGCTATCGTACTTGTCTTCAACAGGGTGTTCAATGAAAGGCTTGGTTATATAGGTGGCAACCCATACCTTGCGGATCTTGAAAGAGACCTTGATGAAGCAGGCAAATATGAGGAGTTCCAGTCAATCGTCACGAAGCAGACTGGTCAGTCGTGGCTTGAGTTCCGCACCAAGTTCAAACTTCGCAGGACACAGATAAAGAACATCCTAGTTCACATGGGATATATGACAGAAGAGGATGCTACTCTGTGGGTCAATGAGTCTACTAAGCCTTACAATATTTCGATTGAAGATTTTGCACAGAGAGTTGCTGATTATATCGACAGATCCGGGGAGCGAGTCATATTTCTCGTAGATGAGATCGGCCAGTTTATTGCAAAAGATTCTAAGCTGATGCTGAATCTGCAGACTATGACAGAAGAACTTGGAAATAAATGCCATGGCAAAGCTTGGGTTATTGTAACATCCCAGGAAGACATCGACTCAATGGCTGAGAATCTCAAGGAAGATGGAACGAGCAATGACTTTTCCAAGATTCAGGGAAGATTTGCTACTAGACTGTCTCTGTCAGGTGTAAATGCAGATGAAGTCATTCGTGAAAGGATTCTGAAGAAGAACGAGACAGGTGAAGCTACTCTTAAAGCTGTGTATCAGGAAAAAGCTGTAAGGCTCAATACCGTTCTCGAGTTCGAGACACAAAAGTATCTTAAGAAGTTCGATAACGAGACAGAATTTGTAGAAGACTATCCATTTGCGCCATATCAGTTTGATTTGATCGCTGACGTGCTCAACGCAATAAGACTCAATAGTTCTACCGGGAAGCACCTATCAGAGGGCGAGAGGTCAATGCTCGGTGCATTTCAGGCTGCGGCTAAGGATGTTATGTATCAAGAAGACGGGGTTTTGGTTCCGTTTTATAGGTTTTACGATGACCTAGTCAAATTCCTTGACCATACTCATAACATTGTTATCCAGAGAGCACAGGACAATCCAAGAATTAATCCTAACAAAGAAAAGGATTGCTTCAATGTCAATGTCCTGAAAACACTGTTCCTACTCAAATATGTCAAAGGCGTAAAGCTTACTGTTAATAACCTTGTAAGCCTTATGATCACAAATATTGATGAGGATCGTGCTGCTCTTAAGAAGAACATTCAGGAAGCCCTCGATATCCTGGTTGATAACCTTCTTGTCTCAGAGATGCAAGGAGAGTATGAGTTCCTTACTGACGAGGAACAGGATATCAACAGGCAAATACAGGAAAGAAATATCCAGATGACAGATGTGGTCAGAGCTGCCACAAATATGGTCTTCGACCAGATCTACCCATTCAATAGATATAGATTGTCAAAATTCAGCGGCCGTTATACGTTCGCCATCAACCAGATGGTTGACAGTACCCCGCGAAAAGGTGGTCAAAACGCAGAAATTGGTGTAAGGATTATAACGCCGTGGTTTTCTGCTGCAGGTAGAAGTGCTGATGAAGCAACGGCACTTATGCTTTCCTCCGCGTCGTCAGATGCTGTATTCCTTTTGCCGGTAACAAATGAATCATACCTTAAGGAACTCAGGTCGGCGCTCAAAATTGATGATTACATCAGCAATGTTGCTGACTCACAGAAGGGGAGATCAACTGTTATCAGGCAGGTCAAGATCCAGGAATCAGCTAGGCATAAAGCTACGGCACTTGCTATGCTCAAGGATGCTATCGGAGAATCATCGGTATTCATCTCTGGAAACGAAATCACGGATATTAAAACCAAGGACGCACAAACAAAGATCGGACAGGCGCTTGAAAAGTTGGTCGATGTCAAATTCCCGCTTCTATCATATATAGACAAGGCGATGGAGGACAGTGATGTCAAATCGCTGTTTGAAGGTAGCAAAGCAGTCAGACTGGATCTGGAGGAAGTCAAAGAGCCGAATGCTCTTGCGATTGCTGAAGTTAGGGAATACATCAAAAACAGCACCCTAGGTCATATGCCAATATCCATTAAGACTATAATGGATCAGTTTACGAAATCACCGTATGGTTATATTGATGAGGATGTCAAATGGCTGGTGGCGAAGGTATTCAAGGAAGGCCATGTAACGGCTACCGTAGATAAAGAGCCGATAACGCTCTATAACCGCAAGCCGGAGGAGTTAACGACATATTTTACGGGAAAAAAATATCAAGAGAAAATCCTTCTCCTGCCGAAGGAGGAAATTAACCCACAGCATCTAAAAGCAGCAAAAGATGTAAGTAAGGCGCTTTTTAAGGTCACGGTAACAACTAGTGAGCCAGATAAGCTTCAACAGGACTTAAAGGTGCAATGTGACCGGCTGATCAACAAGTGTGATCTGTATCTTGAAAAAGCTTCAGATAGAAAAGAGTATCCTGGCAAAACAGAACTTAAGAATGCAAAAGAAAAACTTAATATTCTAATTATTATTTCAGATCAGAAAGCATTCTTCAAAAAACTGTATGAAATGAAGGACGAGTTGATGGATCTTGCAGACGATCTTGATCCTGTTCTCACTTTCTATGGAAGCGAATCCCAGAGAAAAATATTCAATGACTACGGTTTGAGAGCTCTCAGATTCTATGATTCCAGCAAGGAACATATCGATAATAAAGAGATAGAATCTTCCGTAGATAGAATAAGGGACATTATCCGCAATCCACGTCCATATGGGCTGATTAAAAACTTGCCTGCACTATACGAAGAATTTAGCTTACAGTATTTGAAGGTGCTTAAGGAAAAAGCTGGTCCTGTAAAGAAAAAGATTGAACAAAACAGGGATATCCTGATTGGCTACATAGAAAACAATCCATTTGCGGAGAAATATCGCGATGAGATAACAGAGAAGTTTAAGGAATTCATTGATAAGGTGGAATCTGCAAATGACATCTCGACAATGTTGGGCTATAAAGATAAGGCTGACAGTTTGATGAATCAGTATTTCAATAAGTTTGATAACGAACAGCCATATACTCCGTCAGAAGAAGGCGGTGGTGCTGATCACGTCGGAGAAGGCGGTAGAGATAAACCGGTTTCACCAAAGAAAACTACAGTAAACTATAATGCTGGTATGCTTCAGACTAGTTGGAGAATTGAGAACAAAGAGCAGCTTGACACATATATTGAGAGTTTCCGTGATCAAATAGCTGGATTAATAGAAGAGGATAAAATCGTCAAAATTAATTTCTGATGGAGGAGTTCCATGAATAAGGGCGCAATAAAATCATTCGCAATATGGGCACGCAACAAGCTGATGGCAGATGTTAAGAGCAATTTGTATCTTATCGGTATCAGAGAGGATGGAATACAAGAGCCACTTCCGCAATCAACTACTGAGATAGAGTACTACGATATTGGATCAGGTGAACCATACTCTTTAACAGGAGATGAACTCAAGAAGAGGGCTAAGATTATTTCGCGCCTACAGAATGATATCAACGATTCCGATTACAAGACTGCATACAGTAATCTCATTGAACACACCGCGTCGACATGGTTCAACAGGCTGTGTGCTATTCGCTTCATGGAGGTAAATGAGTATTTTGATGATGGCCTAAGAGTGCTTTCGTCCTCAGAGGAGGGGAAGCGAGAGTCTGATCTTATGGCATCGCCTTTTGAATCAGATATTGTATTTACTGATGAAGAGTGTATACAGATTCGCACATGGAAACTAAATAATAAGAATGAGGAATTGTTTGCATTTCTGCTGGGAAAAAAATGCAAACAATTATCAAAGTTCTTGCCAGGTCTCTTTGAAAAGGAGGATGACTGCATCGAGATGCTGGTTAGATTGTCTATTTTTGATAAGGCGGGTATCATAGATCATCTCGTAAATGATATTGACGAGGAGGACTGGAGGGAACAGGTTCAGATTATTGGATGGCTATATCAGTTTTATACTACAGAAAAGCACGAGGCGGTCGTCAGTCCTCTTCACGGAAAAGTGATTAATAAAGAGGACATTCCCGCGGCAACCCAATTATTTACTACAGATTGGGTAGTTCGATATATATTGGACAATTCTCTTGGGCGATTTTGGATTGAGCGACATCCGGAAAGTATGTTAGCAGAGAAGCTGACGTATTACGTAATACCGAAAGAGAAAAATACGCTTATAGATGATGAAAGAATACTTCCTGAAGAAATTAAAGTTTTTGATCCTTGTGTTGGCTCAGGACATTTCTTGGCATATGCATTCGATATTCTTATGGAAATATATAGAGAGTGCGGCTGGCTGGAACGTGACGCTGCAAGGTCAATAATAGAGAACAACCTATACGGTCTTGATATTGATGATCGAGCAACTCAGTTAGCGTGTTTTTCGCTGATGATGAAGGCTCGTGAGTATAATCGTCATGTAACAAATGGTAATTCAAAACTGCATATACTTGCTATACAAGAATCAACTCCAATTTCAGATGAACTTATTAAGTATGTCTCAAAACAAGATAGCACTCTAGAAAATGATTTGAGTACTATTCGGCTGATCTTTGAAAACGCTAAAGAGTATGGAAGCATAATTGAGGTTCCTCAGCTTGACTTCAAAGTTCTCTATGAACGAGTGAATGATATTATGAACTCAAACGCTGATAATATCATAGATATGAATCTGCAGCTAGAGACTAAAGATTTATTATTACCGCTAATCTACCAAGCTGAACTTCTCGCTGGCAAATATGAAATTGTTGCAACAAACCCACCTTACATGAATAGATATAGTGGGCGTCTTAAAACATATATTGGAAATCACTATGGAGCTTATAAAGGTGATTTGTTCAGCGTGTTTATGTATCGCAATTTTGGATTCTGCAAGCCAAACGGTTATTCAGGCTTTATGACTCCGCTGGTTTGGATGTTTATAAAATCCTATGAACCATTAAGAGAGTTTTTGCTATCAAATAAGGCTATTACGACACTGATTCAATTTGAGTATTCAGCCTTTGAGGAGGCTACGGTACCTATCTGCAGTTTTGTGCTAAAAAATGGAAGAGAGTCTACAAATGGCTGCTACTTCAATTTATCTTCATTTCGTGGAGGAATGGAAGTTCAGAGAAGAAAAGTTGAGTATGCATTATTACATAAAGATTGCGGTTATTACTATGAAAAGTCTCAAACAGGCTTTTCGAAGATACCAGGAAAACCTATTGCTTATTGGAATAGTGAAAAGTATGCAGATATTTTCGTCACAGGGACTCCACTAGATAAATTGTCTACGACTAGACAAGGCATGATTCCTGGAAATGTTGATGCGTTTTTACGCACATGGTTCGAGGTTTCAGTTGGGAAAATAGGTTTTAATCATACATCAAGTGAGGATATTAAACGATACAAAAAGAAATGGTTCCCATATAACAAGGGCGGAGCCTTTAGAAGATGGTATGGGAACATATTACACGTAATCAATATGGAAAATGATGGATATGACATCCGGCATTCGGGATTAAACAACAATTACAGGTTAAGGGAGCCTGAATTATACTTTAAGGAGGCCGTTACATGGTCGAAAATTTCTTCAGGGACATTTTCAACTAGGATAATGCCTAAAGGCAATTTGTTTGACATAGCGGGATGCTGCGTGTTTGATTTGGGCAACAAAACAAACTATGTTCTAGGATTTACAAATAGTGTTATTACTTCTGAAATACTTAATATGATTAGCCCTACTTTGAACTATGAGGTGGATCACATAAAAAAGCTACCTATTATCATAAAGCGGGAGTATGTTCCAGATATTGATTTACTGGTAAATGATTGCATCAGAGATAGCAAAACAGATTGGGACTCATTTGAAACCTCATGGGATTTTAAGAGACATCCCCTTGCCGAATACAAGAACGTATCTCAAGAAGAACGAACTTTGACGACACAAGATTCATCATATGTTCAGTGCCCGATTGAATATGCATATACTAATTGGATGCTGGATTGTGATGAAAGGTTTGGAAGGTTAAAAGCGAACGAGGAGGAGCTTAATCGGATCTTTATAGATATATACGATCTTTATGATGTGTTGACCCCAGAGGTGCCTGATGAGGATGTAACAGTCCGCAGAGCCAATCTTCAGAGGGATATCAAAAGTTTCATATCTTATGCGGTTGGCTGCATGTTTGGGCGATATTCTCTTGATGTGGAAGGACTTGCATATGCTGGTGGTGATTGGAGTGAAGCATGGGAGAGCAAGTATGAGTCATTCATACCTGACGAGGACAACTGCATACCTATAACAGATGAAAACTATTTCCCTGATGATATTGTCGGCCGATTCGTAGAGTTTGTCAGGGTGGTATATGGTGATGAAACTCTTGAAGAGAACTTACAGTTCATTTCGGATGCTATTGGTGGGAAGGGGGAAGATTCGAGAGACGTGATACGCAGGTACTTCCTTAACGATTTCTTTAAGGATCATTGCAAGACATATTCAGTAAGTGGATCTGGCAAGAGACCAATATACTGGCTCTTTGATAGCGGCAAGCAGAATGGGTTCAAGGCTCTAGTGTATATGCACCGCTGGGATGCCAATACGATTGCAACTGCGCGCACTAGATATGTTGCAAAGGTACAGGAGAAATATGAGAACGAGCTGAGATCAATGGATCTTCAAATGGAGCATATGACTGATCCTCGCCAGAAAGCATCACTGCAAAAACGTAAGGAGAAGATAACTAAGCAGGTTGCTGAGATCCGCAAATATGATGAGCTGATAGGGCATATGGCTCTTGAATATTACAATATTGATCTTGATGACGGAGTCAAGGTCAACCATGAGAAGGTACAGATAGACAGAAATGGAGATAAGTACCAGATACTTGCTCCAATCAAGTAAGGAAGAATTATGGCTGCTGAGTTAAGTCTTAAGGATATTGAAGCAAAACTGAACGATAAGTTCGATGCTGGTGAGAGATTGATTTTCTGGTATGACATCGAAGGGTCATTTGAGGATTCAGTTGATGATATGGAACTACATGGTGCAAAGGTGCATCACCTGAGCAACTGCAATGCTCTAAGAACTAAGATACTGCTTGAACATGATGATCCGAATGGCAAATATCTTGTATACGCTCCGTTTGACAAACCAGAAGCAACTCGAAACCATTTGGAAGATACTTTACTGTACTCCACGCAGTTCTATGCAGATAGAATGTCTCTCATTGCATCTGAGATTAATCTCCCAGACAGAATGAGGGACAAGCTTCGCAGTATTGCGACATTCTTTGGTGTGGGCGTTAAACTGGATACAAAGAAAGCACGCAGAGAGGCTGAAAAACGTGCTGCGGACTTTGTTGAACGTGCATCAGAAATAAATCTGCAGGCAGAAACGGATGCGGTAGTGTCTGTGATAGCAATGTGTGTGCTTGCCGATGCCAGAAATACTACATTCGATGATTTGGTTTATTCCGTTTATTCGCATGAAAATCTAGAGGACGGTGCAATCATTAGTGAGTTTGGGAAATACGCTCTTGATTCATCATTCTGGGATATTTGTAAGATGAGATACGGTTACGATGACAAAGAGCCGAACCTTATCAAAATGATTAGGGCGTTGTTTGCTACATATATCAGCAGAGACATTTCTGGGAACATTCCGGCAAACTGGAAGTCATTCATATTACCTGAAAAAACGAATATCAATGTTCTGCTTGACAACATGATGAACAGTGTGCTGTATGGAGAGTCCTTTGATAACTTATCTGAATATACAGGCAAGTTACTAAATTTGGATAAGGTTCTGGCAAAAGCTCCCCTTGAGGGTTTATTGTATTCTTCAGCATCTACCGAGATCGACGAGAGACTAATAATATGGATCATTGAGAGACTTCTTGATGAGAATAGGCTTGCAGCTATAGATGGAAAGACCATTGATGAGATCTGTGAAATCCGAAGTAAGTTGCATTTTGGTCGCGCATATAAGTGGCAATATGAGGCGCTTGACGCAGCGTACAGGATGCTCTCTGCGCTGGACTATACACCGCGCAATACATTACGAGAACTGACAGAATCATACTGCAGGAGTGACTATAAGATTGATCAAGCCTACAGGCACTTTATCTATGCATACGACAAGATTGAGGACAGTACGATCTTTGACGAACTGAAAGAAAGAATCCTCAACATATATCAGACAGAGTATCTTGAGAAAATCGTTTATGCATGGAACTCAGTATATGCTGAGGAATCAAAAGAACGTATCATCCCGTGGCAGAAAGATTTCTATTACAGCAATATTAAGCATATGAAGGAAAAGGTTGCTGTGATAATATCCGATGCTTTCAGATATGAAACAGCACAGGAACTGGTGGAACGATTAGAAGCTGATCAGAATTGCGAAGTCTCATTCAATACGATGATGGGAACACTGCCGTCGTATACACAGCTCGGTATGGCTGAACTACTGCCACATGGTGAGATTAGAATGACTGAAACTTATGATGTACTTGCTGATGGTTGCAGCACTATAGGTACTGCCGCAAGGGAAAAATTGCTTCAGTCAGAAAATCCTGCTTCATCAGCTGTAGTGTTCGATACTATCAGCGGTATGAAAACAGATGATATACGCAAGCTTTCTGCGGGTAAGGAAGTTATATACATATACCATAATAAAATCGATGCCCGAGGAGAGGGCCTGACTACAGAGAACCAAGTTTTCGATGCCTGCAAAGAATCGATAGATGACATATTCAAACTGATAAAGACTCTCTCTAAGAGCGGCAATATTTACAGATTCTATGTGGTTGCGGATCACGGATTCATATATAACCGAAAGCCAAACACTGAGAGCGATAAGCTTTCACATTCGGCATCAAAAACAGCATTCAAAGATCGAAGGTTTATCATAGATAATCAGGATCTGTCGACAGATGGAGTCTATGCTGTTAACCTTGGGGATGCGCTCGGTTGCAGTGATGACAGATATATCATGCTTGCTAAGGGGATGAGTGTATTCAAGGCCGGAGGTGGCATGAACTATGTGCATGGAGGTTCATCTCCGCAGGAACTGCTGATACCTAACATATTTGTGAAGACCAAGAAAGGATATGTCGAGACAGAGGATGCCAAACTGGTACTCGTTACAGGCATTAACAAGGTTACCAATCTCAGAGTACCGTTGGACTTCTTACAGGAGGTGCCTGTAAGCGACACTGTAAAGACTGCAAACTACAGGATATTCTTTGCAGCTGAAGATGATGAGCTTATTTCTAATGAAATTCAGTATACCGCAGATAAAAAGTCTGAGGATCCGCGTGATCGTATGTTCAGACTAGTCTTTGACATTAAGCGCAAGTCATACGACTACAGCAAAAAGTATTATCTCAAGATTGTAAATGCTAAGACTGGGCAGGAGATTCTTTCAAAACAAGTAGGCATCGATTTGCCATTCACTGATAATTACGGCTTTTGACATAGGAGTTTGAGATGGGATCCATTGAAACAGAAGATAGAAGAGAAGCTATAAAAGAGAAACTACGTCAGTACTTTGATGGCAAAATAGTTCGCAAGGATCTTACAAATAAGATTAAAGAAGGTGCGAACGTACCGGTATATGTACTGGAATTCCTTCTCGGACAATATTGCAGTTCAGATGACGAAGAAACCATTGAAAGCGGTGTTGAAAATGTTAAGCGAATTTTAGCTGACAACTTCGTGCGCCCGGATGAGGCTCAGAAGATTCTTTCTGTACTTAGGGCACGCGGTAGCTATACAGTCATCGACAAGTTGACGGTCAATCTGAATATAAAGAAAGACTGCTTCGAGGCTGAGTTTTCAAACTTGGGACTTAAAAATGTGCCAATTGATGATGAATACCCGGAGACTTATGACAGATTGCTGTGCGGAGGCATCTGGTGCATTATTCAGCTCGAATATGAATATGTCGAAGAAGAAAAGAATGGAATGCCAATCCAGATACGCAGGGTGACGCCAATACAAATGCCGCATGTAGAGATTGCTGATCTTAAAGAGGGACGCAAGGTATTTGATAAGGATGAGTGGATAAACGTATTGCTCCGTTCTATCGGCATGGAACCGGATATGCTGAGTGATCGTGAAAAGTGGTTGCTTCTTGCAAGGATGATTCCATTGGTTGAAAACAACTTCAATCTTTGCGAACTTGGTCCAAGAAGTACGGGTAAGTCATACATCTTCAAGGAGATTTCTCCTAACAGCATTCTGGTATCGGGTGGACAGACGACCGTTGCGAACTTGTTTTATAACATGGGACGTAAGACTGTTGGATTAGTAGGTTTGTGGGACTGTGTTGCTTTCGATGAGGTTGCAGGAATCAATTTTAAAGATAAAGACGGAATCCAGATCATGAAAGACTATATGGCATCTGGATCCTTTGCGCGTGGGAAAGAGGAGAAGGCTGCCTCAGCATCTATGGTGTTCGTTGGTAATATCAATCAAAGTGTTGATGTACTGCTGAAGACATCCAGCCTATTTGATCCGTTTCCACCTGAAATGGGCACAGATACCGCATTCCTGGATCGTATGCATTGTTATATTCCAGGATGGGAAATCCCTAAGTTCCGACCTGAGCATTTCACAAACGACTATGGATTCATAACAGACTATCTTGCAGAGTTCATCCGGGAGTTGCGTAAGGAGCAATATGGCGATGCCCTCGACAAATACTTCAGACTAGGTCGCAATCTGAATCAGAGAGATACGATCGCTGTTAGAAAGATTGTAGGCGGTATGATCAAACTGATTTATCCGGATGGAGTTTTTGAAAAGGCTGATGTCGAGGAGATTCTGAGATTTGCACTTGAAATGCGTCGTCGCGTGAAAGAGCAACTTAAGAAACTGGGCGGTATGGAATTCTATGATGTCAACTTTTCATATATAGATAACGACACATTCGAAGAAAAGTTTGTATCGGTACCAGAGCAGGGTGGCGGTAAACTGATTCCTGAGGGCATGTGCAATCCGGGGCAGGTATACACCGTGTCTCAGGGTAGATCCGGCATGATTGGCGTATTTCGCCTTGAGTCGCAAATGCTGCCGGGCGGTGGTAAATTCACAGTGACTGGAATTGGATCCGATCGTGATGCAAAGGAAGCGTCTGCTACAGCTTTTAATTACTTGAAGGCAAACGGAAATCGCATCAGCGGCACTATCAGCACAACTTCCAAGGACTACATAATCAATTATCAGGATCTACAGGGCCTGGGAATGACCGGCAAGCTGGCTTTGCCGACACTCATCGCACTATGTTCAATCGCACTTTCGAAACCCACCGTCAGCAGCCTTGCTGTACTTGGTGAAATCAGTATTAGTGGAACCATGATGAAGGTGGATGAAATTGCAAACTCACTACAAGTATGCCTCGACAGTGGCGCAAAGAAAGTCATGCTGCCAATTACATCTGCTGCAGACCTCGGAACTGTACCACCGGAACTAATGGGTAGTTTTAACATCATATTCTATAACAGTGCAGAGGATGCAGTGTATAAAGCATTAGGAGTAGAATAGGAGAAAACAATGTCATTTGATGCACATGAAGAACAGGTAATGAGCTTGTTTAACAGAAAAATGTATAATGTTCCGAGAAATCAGAGACGATATGTATGGAACAAGGATAACTGGCAAGAACTATTTGATGATGTAATGGCAGTTGTTGATGGTCGCATCATGTCTCACTTCATTGGGAGTGTAGTGATGAAAACAGACCCAATAGAAAATGGATTACCGCACTATTCTGTTATAGATGGACAGCAGCGCACAATTACTCTGGCTATTTTCCTAGCAAGCGTCATGTTTTGGATGAAAAAGCTTGGAATGAATGATGACTTCAGTGGAACAATTCCTTATGTTGTTGCAAAAGATGATAAAAATAAAGATGTTATCATGGTGACCGCTGAGAACAATCCTTCTCTAGAAAGTGTTGTCCGTGCCATTGTAAATTTGTCAGATGAGACTGCAAAAAAAGCGACGGTTACTTCTATTGTTGAAAATAATTTGCTTAACAAGTCGGATAAGAACATTGGAGATGCATTCAAATTCTATCTCAATACTATTCATGACTGTTATGAAAGCAAAGGACAAAATAAGCAAGTTTTAATACAGATTAGGAATGCGGTCAGAGATATTACTTTTGTAAATATTACTGCGACAACAGAGGAGGATTCATATACCATCTTTGAGATACTTAATGCAAGAGGATTGGATCTCGAAGACCATGAACTATTAAAAAACTACATTATGCGTTATATTCAGCCGGAGAAGAATAGAGACAAGGCTAAGATGGAATGGAACCGCATTGAAACGATGTTAGGGCATTCTAATTTGACAGAGTTTGTAAGACATTATACTACACATAGATACGGAGATTACAGAAGCAAAGATTTGTCAGATTACAAAATCATTCAAGATAGAAATAAGGGAAAGGATACAGGGGAGCTACTTTCTGACTTAGAAAGAAAAGCAAATTTCTACCTTAAGCTAGTATCACCTTGTAAAAGTGGAGATGATGCGAACTGCACAGATGAAGAATATAGAGTGTATTCCTTCTTCAAAAAAAAGCGCCAAAAGCAGATGAGACCTGTACTGTTAAGCTTAATTTCAAAACACACAGAGGGTGAAATAACTACAGAATTATATGAGAAAACCATTGTGTTCCTGTACAACTATTATATCTGCTACAACATCATCGGAGAAGAGAATTCAAACAGGCTAACAAATATTGTGAATAAATATGCTGCAAAAATTAATCGGAATTGCAACGAAGCCATAATTGATCAGTTTATTGACGAACTTCGAAAAAAACTCCCTTCAGAAGATATGTTTATTAATTCTTTTAAAAATGTTGGTTGGTCTCATCATGCAAGTATTTACGAGGGAGAAAAAAATAAAACCAGAGTACAGACAGTATTAGAGGTTCTTGAACGATATAAGAATCATGGGACTTGTATTGATGATTTCACTATAGAGCATATTCTTCCAGATGGAGAAAGCCAGTCGAATGGTCAAATCGGGAACTTGATTCCACTAGAGAATACCTTGAACGAAAAATGCAAAGATAAACCTTTACAGGAGAAGATATCTGTGTATATGGAGTCTGCATATTATACAGCAAGATCATTTAGCAAACGGTTTACTGAAGGTATGTTCGACCCAGAAAAACGGACCGAATATATGGCAAAGGAATTTTACGAAAAGATCTTGAAACTATAAAAATATAACGAAGCTTTGCTGCTAGACTCAGAAGAACTGGCAGGATTTTCTTTTATGGCACAAAAGTATCAATGTTTAGGGCATTAAGAATTGAAGCTATTAAGTTGTGGATAATGCCAATGAAAGGGTGCAGTTATCCGAACTCTTAGATGAGTTCAGAACTGCATTGGAAAAGGAAATAGAAGCAGTAAGGAAGGGTGGACAATCATCGACCCTTCTTTCTGGTGGTCGAGAGGTACCTTCAAACACTTCGGATTTTTGGTATAAATTCAATGTAGATTTCATGCCAGATCTGCCAGCTGATACACCATGCAAATTAACAGTTGGAGCGTTTAAGTATGATGTTACTGTGATTCAGGTTGAGGATTCTTGTGTAACTATAGCCTCAGACAAAAAACTTACACCAACTATTGGTAAAGCCAGACTGGATAACGGATCCACAGTCCTTATGGAAAGGCTGATTAAACGAATTGAGGATAATGCTTCCACATCAAACCTGGCAGCGAACAGAATGATTCCTGCAATTGGCGGCACAACGGACTCATATGAAGTAATTCATAGTTATAGTAGTGATGAACTAGTCCTTGATAAGAATAGTAATGAGAAGCAGGCTGCTGCTATTAATAGTGCTCTTAATAATAACATCACTTATATTTGGGGCCCTCCGGGAACAGGAAAAACAACAGTAATTAAAGACATTATTTGGAATTTAATGTCTCACAATAGAAGTGTACTGCTTGTATCCCATACTAATACTGCAGTTGATGGTGCAATAAAGAAAGTAGACAAAAAATACTTTGATTCTTTTGGATATGAAGATGATCATCAATATCCGATACTTAGACTAGGGAATATTGCTGATCAGGATGTAAGTGAGAGAATCCGAATTGATAACCATGTCAAGCAGGCAGGAAAGGATCTTCAAGACAGAAAGGATGAACTAGAAACAAGTAAAGTCAGTGCAGAGGTTGATTTAACTGAAATAAGAAAGAAGCTGTTTAAGATTAAATGGATTGACTCAAACAGGGTAGCAGATGCACTGCTTCTTACAAATAAAAAGAATAGATTAGAGGAGGAGAACAAGAAAAAAGAAGAGAAAATCGTAAGGCTGAAAAAGGACATAATAACTATTGAGGAACAGTATCCTAATTGCAATAACTATTTGTATCTTGCTAAACAGTTAAAAGCAAAACAGGAGACCATAGATTCACTAAAAGACCGTATAACTAGACTAAATGAGATCAAAACTGCTGAGAAGAAAAAGAGTGAAGAGGCAGATATAGAGATCAAAAAATGGGATAAATATAGTTCGCTGAGTAAGGAGCTAGGTACCCTATTGCCGGAAGCCATCCAGAAAGACAATCTTGACAGGCTTTGGCAGGAAATAAAGTCTGCAGAACAGAATCTGGAAGATATTAAAGTTCAAATTGAAAAAGCAAAGGCGATAGTACTAAACAATAAAAACCGAGGAGCGATTAGTGGCTTCCTTTCGAAAAGAACAGTTCAGAATGCGGAAAGTCTTATTGAAAAATTGTCTCCTGAACTATTGCAGTTGCAGCAAGGCTTAGAAGGAAAACAAGCTGCACATACTAGCATGGAGCAAGAATATATTAGATGTCTTGGTATTCATGACCAACTTCGGATCCTGTCAACTAGCAAAACCCGAGAGGAGTGGATCGGTGCTAAGGCAGACGCAAATCGTAAAGCCTCTGTGGCAGAGGAAGAGTTATCAGAGTTAACACCACTTTTAAGTAAAGCCAATGAAGAAATTAAACCTCTAGCAGAAAAAGCAGGTCAGTTTAAAGAGCCATTTCTTGAAAAGACTCGTTTATCAAACGAAATCAATAAGATAGAAAAAGAACTTGAAAAGAGCAATCCACGATTAATAGATGATGAAATACAAAAGATTCTTGTAGAGGAAAGCACCAATGTGCAGACTTGTCTTGCTGATAGATTGGAAAACTATGTAGAGGTGTCGGATCCCTTGTCTCTGGATTCTTTAACGACATTGGTTCATGTTGTAGAAAAGGAAACACATGATCTTGATTACGAGGAATTAGAAGAAGAACAACGCGAACTCCTTGAACTGACTAAAGAAATAAAGAATGAAATCAAGGATCTTGAAACACGATTAGCAGAGATAAGGAAAGAGGTAGTTCTAAACGTTCAGGTGTTGGGAACTACATTGGCGAAATCATATCTAGATGATGTTATACAGCAAAGGAAGTTTGACACTGTAATTTTAGATGAAGCATCAATGGCCTCAATTCCTGCCCTTTGGTGCGCAAGCTTGGTTGCAGAGAACAATATTATTATAGTTGGAGACTTTATGCAATTGCCACCAATTGTTATTGCGAGTGGTAATTCAAAGGGGGCAGTTATAGCAAAGAAATGGCTGGGTAGAGACATATTTGAAGTCAGCGGCATGAAGGAGTTGCTTAGGAAAAATGCCGCTCCTGACAATTTTATAGCGCTCACTTCTCAGTATCGAATGGAACCGGAAATTGCAGAAATAGCAAATGCATACTACGGTGAGTATAACACTACGCTTAAAAGTCCTGGGGCTAATTCAGATGATAGAAATAAAGAGCGAAATGCTTTCTACACATGGTATCCACTAAAAGAAAAGAAGCCATTGCATATTGTTGATACGTGCAATCTACATGCATGGGCTACCGGAGTTCCGACAGGTAGAAATAAAAGTAGCAGGCTGAACTATTTTAGTGCATCCCTTTGTGTGGAGATGGCTTTTAGATTCTTGACAGACAAGCTTAATCAAGGACAGTCCGATACATCACCAAGCGTAATTATAATCGCACAATATAGACCGCATATTAAAAGGATTCAAGAATTGGTTCGCTTGAAGTATAAAACTTTAGGGTTGCCTCAGGAGAGCAAGTATATCGATGTCGGGACAGTCCACAGCTTTCAAGGAAAAGAAGCAGACATAGTTATCTTTGATTTAGTTGTTGATGAACCGCATTGGAGTGCTAACATTTTTATTACTAACAATGAAGAAGTAGACGAGAGCACAAAGAAATTATTTAACGTAGCCGTAACTCGGGCAAAATATAAATTGTTTGTAGTAGGCAATATTGAATACTATAAAAAACGGACAAAAAATAATGCTTTAAGCATATTGCTCAACTCGTTGGAGGCGGGTGGAGCAGAAATAATTGATGCAAAAGAACATTATCCTGAGCTAGCATTTTCTATGAACCTTGGAAATAGATATTCTCTTGATGATGTAAGAGCTTATCTCTCTTGCGATGAGCGATCTTTTTATGACTATATTTGTGAAGACATAAGAAGAAGCAAGCAGAGAATAATTATATACTCACCTTTTATGACAGAATCCAGAATAGGCACATTCCTTCCTCACTTTTCAGATGCTCTATCAAGAGGCGTTGGAATAACTATTATTACGAAACCTTTAAGCGAGCATAATAAAAAAGAATTAACAGCATATTCAAAATGCGAATCGATCCTTAAGCAGCATGGAATACTGATTTTGCATAAGAAGGGGATGCATGAAAAAAACATATTCGTAGACAGCGATGTTATGTGGTGCGGCTCATTAAATATGTTGAGCTATACTGGAAATACGGGCGAATACATGTTGAGAATCAACAGCAGAGCGATCGTAAAAGACTCAATTAAGGATATAGGAGTAGAAGAATTGCTTTCAGCTGCACATCAAAATGAAACAAAATGCCCAATCTGTGGTTCCGAGATAATAATGGCAGAAGGTCAGGAGGGTGGATTCTACTGGAAGTGTACAAAATGTGACTATAGCAGGAACCGAAATGAACAATACCCACACGATGGAATTATTAGGTGTGAGAAATGCGGTTCTTTGTATCAATTCAATATGATTAATGAACCAAGATGGGTTTGTGAGTCAGATCCTAAGCATTATAGGAAGCTTAGGATCAGTGATTTGTATTTAGAAAAGATGGAAAATCTAATTACAAAAAAGGATATGAATCGTATCAAAAAATACTACAAGAATTCTGACAAAGAGGCTGTAGTAAATGCATGGATGAAATATGAAAAACATCAAAGGGAACAAACTAAAGAGGATAATCAAAACCCAGGTGAACAGCTTACTATTTTTGATATATCTGAAATGAAATGATGAATCTATTAAAACGCTTATTTGGTAAAAAAAAGCCAGTGTTAAAAACGAATGATATTCCTGTACAGCTGGTGAAGTTATATGATCTCGATAAAGTGATGAAACCACTGTTGTCGGGAAGTCATTATATTGCCAAAAGCGAGTATCTGGGAGTAATAGATGAAAGCAAGGAAATAATCAAATGGTTTGAAGCGCTCAAAAGCAGCGGTACCCTTGATGATTTTTGCAAGAAAAATAATGCACCTATCAGTGAAGTAACAAGCATCATAAATAGGTTTAACAATTTGACGGAGCTAGTAGACGCTCAGAATGAACAATATATAAGAGAACAGTTGGTACTACAAAAGCATTATCTCGATACTGTTCTGAAAGAAAGTGATCCCCATATCGTACTTGATGATGATCAAAGACGCGTAGTGCTTACAGATGAAGATTACTGCTTGGTTGTTGCTGGAGCGGGTGCTGGCAAGACTACTACAGTTGCTGCTAAGGTCAAATATCTTGTGGATAAGCAGGGCATAGATCCAAAACAGATTTTGGTAATTTCTTTTACAAACAAAGCGGTCAATGAGTTAAAGCAGCGTATCATTGGCGACCTTCATATAGAATGTCCTATTGCGACTTTTCATTCTACCGGAAATGCCATCCTTCGGAAACAGAAACCCGAAAAACTTAACATTGCTGATGAGAGCAAGTTGTACTTTGTATTGCAGGACTACTTCCGTGAAACGATCTTAAAGAATGAGAGCGCGGTAAACAATCTCATCCTTTTCTTTGCTTCGTATTTTGATGCTCCACTTGAAGGTAAGGAGCTGAACGACTTTTTTAATCATTTGGCAAAGGCAAACTATTCAACGATGCGAAGCGAGCTAGAAGATTTCAAGGAGGAAATCATAGATGCACGGACGCGCAAGGCAGTCACCATACAGAGCGAAGTCATGCGTTCTTCGCAGGAAGTTGAAATTGCTAATTTCCTATATCTTAACGGAATAGATTATGAATATGAGCCACTATACAAATATGATATTCAGTTCTCGCGCAAGCCATACACCCCGGATTTCAAGATATATCAGGATGGGAAAGAAGCGTACCTAGAACATTTCGGAATAACGGAAGACGGTAGGAATGATCTCTATTCCCAGGATGAGCTCAACACATATAAGCGTGCTATAAATGATAAGATTTGTCTTCATCGGAAACATGGCACAAATCTAATATATACATTCTCCGCATATAGCGATTGCAGACCTCTTCTGAGTCATTTACAGGAACAGCTATACAAGGCTGGCTTTGAATTGAGACCGAGACCAAAAGAAGAGATCATGGAAAAGTTGGTAAAATCTGAAGAGAACCGGTATATCAGAAGACTGATCAGCCTTATACAGAGATTTATCACCAACTTTAAGACGAACGGATACACAGCGGATGACTTTAGCCGTATGTATCATTCCACTCAGAATGTACGGACTCGACTATTCCTTAACATATGCAATGATTGTTATCTGGAGTATGAAAGATATCTGAAAAAGAACGACGCGGTCGATTTCCAAGATATGATCAACGAGTCTGCGCGAGTGCTTCGCGAAGTGGAAGAGATGAAGCAGAAGCTGGATTTCAAATACGTAATTGTTGATGAGTATCAGGATATCTCTAGACAGAGATTTGATCTGGTTACAGCTCTGAGGAAAGTCACAGACGCAAAAATTATCGCTGTTGGTGATGATTGGCAGTCAATATATGCTTTCAGCGGCTCTGACATAACTCTCTTCACAAAATTTGCTGAAAAAATGGGTTATGCAAAACTGCTGAAGATAGTAAGGACATATCGCAATTCACAGGAAGTTATTGACATTGCTGGTTCATTTATCCAGAAGAATACCGAACAGATACAGAAGGAACTTATCTCACCAAAACACTTGGAAGATCCCGTTATCATATATACGTATGACAGCAAACAAGCTGATCCTAAGAGTGGCTATCGAAGCGGTCCAAACTACGCAATAGCACGTGCCATTGAAACTGCACTAGAACAAATAATGGCATACAATCGTATCGAAGGAAAGCCTGCGAATTCATCTATATTGCTTATTGGCCGTTTTTGCTTTGATGGAGACAGACTTGAGAGATCAGGACTCTTTGAGTACACCTCAAGAGGGAGCAGGTTGAGGTCGGTTAAGTACCCAAGGTTAAACATCACATTCATGACTGCGCACTCCTCGAAAGGACTGGGCTATGACAATGTAATAGTTGTTAACGGACGAAATGAGACTTACGGTTTCCCATCAAAAATAGAAAATGACCCAGTCCTGTCATTTGTGGTAAAAGAAGACAAAGCAATCGAATATGCTGAGGAGCGGCGCTTATTCTATGTCGCCATGACAAGAACAAAAAACAGGGTGTTTTTCATAGCGCCTGAACAGAATCCTTCGGAATTCCTGCTTGAACTGAAGCATGATTATAAGAATGTCGTGCTCAAGGGTGACTGGAATGAGGACATCACAGCGATACCATCTTATCGAAAAATATGCCCGATGTGCGGATACCCGATGCAGTTTCGCTATAAACCAGCATATGGCCTAAGACTATACATCTGCACTAATGATCCTGAAGTCTGCGGATTCATGACAAATGAGTATAAGGCTGGCAAACTGTCGATAATAAAGTGTGACGAGTGCAGAGACGGATACCTTATAGTCAAGCCTGTTAGGAAAACGAACTCCTATATGCTTGGCTGCACAAACTATAAAAAGGATGGTACGGGTTGCAGTCGCAGGATGAGCCCGGGTTACTTTTATGAATACATGGGGATAAAGGACGCAATGCCAGCACCTCCGGTTGAGGTTCCAAAGGGATATGATATTAAACCTAAGCGGGCAACGGAGACTGTTGAGACTAAGGGGAACGCAGCAAGTGATGATGAAAAACTTGTGATAAGCGCACCGCTGATCAAACCGGTCATATACAAAAATGTTGATCTCAATAAAACTCTTGTTACCATCCTCCAGACATTATCGGATATCAGCGATAAAAGGTTTTACAGCTCTGCAGTTCTTGCTGACATTTTGAGAGGAGCAGACAGCAATATAATAAAAAGTGACAAGTTGTATAACCTTGAAGCATATGGAAGCTTGTCCAATGTAGGAAGAGAGGATGTTTCTTATCTTATCGAATGGCTTATTGGGAAACAATTCATATTGCAGACGAAAGGCAAATATCCTGTGCTGCACCCGACTTATAAGGGAATGCACTATGAAGAAACTATGACAAGGCAGCAGCTTTATGCACTGCGAAAAGAGCTCGAAAAGGATCGACTTGATTTTTAAAGACGGGAGCACAAAATTATGAAGCAGTTTGATATAGAAAAGCTTGATAAAGCAATAATCTATGCAGAAAGAATGGCTGATGGCAGAGTGCCTTATTCGAATCAGCCAACTGAAAATGAAGTTCTGAATAATCCTAATGTTATTCGATCTATGTACTTTATAAAGGAAGTCCTCGAGGAAGTAAGAGCAAATAATGGTGTCATAGGTCACAGAAAAAGGAAGGCAAAAGTCTCGGCATCAGCTTTTCCGTTTGAGGTACTGGAAAGGTTTGAATATCAATCGGACAAGCCGATTTCCTATGTATTGAGCCAATTTAGAGAATTAGCAGATGATCCTGATATTAAAATCATAAGTGCACCGATAGTAAATAAATGGCTTGAGATAAATGGATTTATTACTAAGGCCATTGTGAATGACTCAGGAAGGGAGGGCTGGATACCTACAGATAAGGGTGAAGCGCTCGGGTTAATTACTGAACGACGGGGTGAGCCAGGCAGAGAATATACACTGACGATATATACAAAGCCTGCTCAAGAATTCTTAGCAAAGAACTTACAAAGTATCACAGAAGAAACAATGTTATCTGGCAAATAACAAACTAACATTCTGCTTAATCCGGTGCTCACAGGCAGGAAAGGTGGATATATGGTGTGGCGATGCTTCATTCCAGAAAAGCGGATTGCTGGGAACAGTCGAGGATTACTTCAAATATATTTACAAAGAGCACGAATTCTTGGATAAAAGAAACAAACGCATTCAGCAGTATTGCATAGAGAATCATTTATTATGTGATTAAAATTGGAAGCTGATTCTTTTGTGATAATGTCAATTACCAGGGGATAAGACTGAAATGAAAGATAGCCCTCGTTGCTTATACAACAACAGTATTAAGGGATTTATGGACGACACAGAGATGTCGATTCTTGGCGTGCTTTGTGATCGATATCATGGTGTAGCACTTACTACGACAAGGGAAGCTTGGAAGGGAGAAATCACTGCAATGAAGGAGGTCCTGCTACAGTGCGGTGAAAAAGACGGACACATAGTATTCGAGTACGATATTCCTCGTCTTGGCAAACGCATAGATGTGGTTCTACTCCTTAGGGGAATTATCTTTTGTATCGAGTTTAAGGTCGGGGAATCTCAGATACTCGAAGCAGATGTAGATCAAGTACTCGACTATGCTCTGGATTTAAAAAACTTCCATAAGTTCAGCCAAGACAACCTGATTGTCCCTATTCTGGTTGCAACAAAGTACAAGTCATCTACGGCTATAGTTCAGATGTCTGTATATGATGATAGGGTGGTTAATCCTTTAGTAACTGGCGAAGCAAAGCTCTCTGGCTTGATCACAAAGGTTTTGAAAGAATATCCTGATGAAGCACCTGTTGATGCAAACTGGATCATCAGCCCTTATGCTCCTACGCCTACTATTATTGAGGCAGCTAGGACCCTTTATGAAAACCATTCTGTTGAAAATATCACTAGGCATGAAGCGGACGATGTATCTACCGATAGAACTATCGGATACATTTTGAATGTAATAAAAAAGAGTAAAGAGCAGCAGAAAAAGAGTATTTGCTTTGTAACAGGAGTCCCAGGTGCAGGCAAAACACTGGTGGGACTAGATGTAGCTGTGAAGCAAACGTATCAAGGCAAAGACGAGCCGGTCGATGAGGAAGGAGCTGTTTATTTATCAGGTAATGGCCCACTCGTAGCTGTGCTGACAGAAGCACTTGCTCAGGATAATTACAAAAAATGTCGCGAGAAAGGGGAGAAAAAGAAACTCACAGATTCTCGTAGAGAGGTAAGTAAATCGATACAGATTATCCATCGGTATCGTGACAATATGCTAGCAAAAATCAAGAATCCTGTTGAGAACGGTAGACTTGAGATAGATCCCGAAAAAGCGATACGGCTGGAGAAAGCCGGATTTGGAGAAGTAGAGCATGTTGCAATTTTTGATGAAGCACAACGCTCATGGACGCATAAAAGACTTGCCGATTATCTCAAAAGAGGCGGGACATATGGCAACAAACTTAAAGTAGCTAATTTTCCAATGTCAGAAGCCGCGTTCCTAATATGGTCACTTGACCAGAGAGAAGACTGGGCTACTATAGTGTGCCTTGTTGGAGGAGGGCAGGAGATCAATACAGGAGAAGCTGGAATATCTGAATGGATCAAAGCAGTAAACGAAGAGTTTAATCACTGGGAAGTCCATATTTCCCCAAAACTGACTGAGCCTGAATATGCGGAAGGAAGGGTCAATGAGCTTTTAGAAGATAATCCGAATGTTATTTATTCAGAGGGCCTTCATCTTGGGGTATCACTTCGTTCATACCGGGCTGAAAAGGTGTCTGCTTTTATTCATGCTTTATTAACATTTGATGAGAGCGCATCGACACTATACCAAGAGATTAAAGACAAATATCCAATTGTGTTGACCAGGGATATGTCAAAAGCAAGAAGGTGGCTCCATGAAAAAGTAAGAGGAACGGAGCGTACTGGAGTCCTTGTTACAAAAGAGGCTGCAAGATTCAAGCCATTGGCTATTCACATTTTGCCTTCGGACGTTGAAAATGCAGTTCATTGGTTCCTAGATGATAAGGCAGATACAAGGTCTTCTAATTACTTGGAAGATGCAGCTACAGAGATACAGGTACAGGGCCTAGAATTAGACTATACTTGTGTTCTTTGGGATGCGGATCTGCGGGTGGAAAATGGTGAGTGGCGTTACTATTCATTTAATGGAAACACAAAATGGATAGAGCAAATCGGTAATACTGAAAACAAACAGGATAAGTTGAAGTATATGCTGAACGCATATCGCGTATTACTGACACGTGCTAGAGCCGGTATGGTTATATGCGTACCTGAAGGCAATCCTAACAAAACTCCAACAGGATTCTGGGAAGACAGTACGCGTTTACCTGAATACTATAATGGAACCTATCAATATTTGAAAAGTATTGGGATTAAGGAGATATGAGCGATAAAAGGACCAGCAAATACATATGCCTCATACTCCGGCACAAGCCCGAAGTCATTGGCATAACTCTCGATGAACATGGCTGGGCTGTTGTCGATGATATCATAGACGGAGTCAGCAGGACGCATCCTCTGGATATGGAGACTCTTGAGAGGATAGTTGCTCATGATGAAAAGCAGCGTTACTCCTTCAATGAGGATAAGACGCTCATCAGGGCTAATCAGGGTCATTCTATACCGGTCGATGTTGAACTGCCTGAAGTGATTCCTCCGGCGGTTCTTTATCATGGGACGGGGCTGAAGTATAAGGAATCCATAGATAAGCAGGGACTCATTCCTAAATCCAGATTGTATGTTCATCTCTCCGGAGATGCGGATACCGCAAGGAAAGTAGGGCAGAGACACGGGAAGCCGGTTATATACACTATCGATGCTGTAGCTATGCATGCAGATGGTTACACATTCTACCGTTCAGTAAATGGCGTCTGGCTGACTAAAGAAGTTCCTGCTAAATATCTAACTGTCAATAAATGAGAAGGTAAAAGCTATGATCGATGCAAAAGAAGCTAAACAGAGGCTTATAGCCGGCAACCAGAAGTATATGGCTGCAGTTACTCCTCACGGGGATATATCGTCTGAGATCCGTATGGATACAGCTGAGAACGGGCAGCACCCATATGCCATAGTCATTACATGCTCGGATTCGCGTGTCATACCTGAGAGCATTTTCTCTGCAGGTATAGGCGAGCTGTTCGTTGTAAGAGTAGCCGGTAATGTCATAGATGATCACCAGCTCGGAAGCATTGAGTACGCAGCCGACCATCTGGACACCAAGCTCATTCTTGTGCTCGGACATACGAGGTGCGGCGCAGTCGATGCGGCCATAAAAAGACATGCCGGCGGATTCATAGATTCGATCGTAAAGGACATAGAGCTCGCTATAGGCGGCGAGACAGATCCGTTCAAGGCGAGCTGCCTCAACGTGAAGCACGGAGTGGAAGTCATAAGGCATGAGCTGGAGATACATCCTATACACGATCCGGATGGTCTGGTAGTCGCGGGAGCGATCTATCACATAGAAGACGGAAGAGTGGAGTTTCTTGACTAGTTCTATGAAAGTTACTGTTCTTGTAGATAACAATGACGGAGCAGGCCTCAAGGGTGAATGGGGCCTCTCATTCTATATCGAATACGCGGACAAGACCGTGCTGCTCGATGCAGGTCTCTCACCGCTGTTTGCGGTAAATGCGGAAAAGCTGGGGCTCGATCTCAACATGGTCGATCTTGCCGTTCTTTCCCATGCGCATGATGACCACGCAAACGGACTGGACAGGTTCTTCGAGCTGAACGATCACGCAAAGCTTTATGTTGCTCAGGGCTGCGACGAGAACTGCTACGACAGACATGGCCTGCGCTTCAAGTACGCGGGAGTTCCGCGCGGTATAATGACACGTCACGCGGACAGGATCGTCAAAGCTGATCCGGACATGAAGATAGCAGACGGCATAAGGCTGCTCGGCCACAGCACTCCGGGACTTGAGAAGCTTGGCAGGATGGAGAAGATGTATCTCAGGCAGGGATTCATGCGCTACATACCTGACGACTTCAGGCACGAGCACAGCCTGGTGGTTGAGATGGGCGATGGAGTCGTTGTTTTCAACAGCTGCTCCCACGCAGGCGCAGATAATATAATAAACGAAGTGATGCAGGCATATCCCGGCAAGAGGATCATTGCCATGATAGGGGGCTTTCATCTCTTCAACAAGAGCGACGATTATGTCAGAGCGTTTGCCCGCAGAGTGGGAGATACCGGAGTCGAGGCTGTGTACACCGGTCACTGCACGGGGCAGAAGGCCTGGGACCTCATGCACGAGGAACTGGGCGACAAGGTGCATGCGCTGAAGACCGGTCTGGTATTTGAACTCTGACGGCCGGTCAGGGGATAGGGGGACGTCATGTGCGATACTATAGGCAGAAGGATCGGTGAAAACCACTCCATATTTGCGAAGAACTCCGACAGAAGTCCGAACGAACCGCAGATAATAGAATTCATCGAGCATAAGAAGCATTCTGAGGATAAGCTCAGGTGCACATACATAAGCATCGATCAGGTGGAGGAGACCAATGCCATGGTCATCTCACGCCCGGTATGGCTCTGGGGAGCCGAGATGGGTGTCAACGAGCATGGCGTCTGCATCGGAAACGAGGCTGTCTTTACCAAGGGAAAATACGGTCCGGACTCGCTGATCGGCATGGACTATGTCAGGCTTGGCCTCGAGAGAGGCAATACAGCCTATGAAGCGGCCTGCGTCATAACCGGATTGCTTGAGAAGTACGGTCAGGGCGGAAACTGCGGCTACGACAAGGACTTCAGGTATGACAACTCCTACCTCATAATGGACCGCAAAGAGATATTTGTGCTCGAGACAGCAGACAGGGAGTGGGCATATAAGAAGTATGAGCATGCCTCCATATCCAACCGCCTCACGCTTGGCGACGACTGCGATGCGTACTCCGGCGAGCCGTGCGATTTCAAAAAGGAGCACTCGGACTTCCTGTACTCGACCTTCTCGAGAGCTGCAAACCGCAGAAAACTGACATGCAGCAGCAGACTGGATACGGTATACGACGCATTCGCGGCGCTCAGGCAGCATACGGTAAAGGATCCGATGTGCAGGGCAAGCGTATCGTCCGTCTGCATGCACGCAGGCGACATGTTCGCGGACCAGACCACATCATCGATGGTGGTAGAGCTCACTGACGATATAAAGATATATGTGACAGGATGCAGCAGGCCTTGCATCGCGGTATTCAAGCCGCATGACTTCTGCGCAGGAGGCATCATCTTCCCTGAAGGCACAAAGAACGCCGATGCTTACTGGAAGAGAGCGGAGCTCCACCAGCGTCAGCTGATAGGCATGACGATACCTGCCGAATACAACGCGGACAGGGACGCGCTCGAGAGGATACTCATAAAAGATCCGTCGATAGACGCGCTGGCCTTTGAGAATGCGCTGTTTGATAAATGGGAAGACCATCCGTATGAGGAGGGCAAGCCTTCAAGGTCATTCCTGAGGTACTGGGAAAAGAAGAACGGCAAACTGATGCGCTGATCGTGGAGAATAAATGAAATATACAGGTACAACATTCAGGCCTCCGTTCGAAGCAAATTCATTACTCCTGCAGGTAACGACAGGCTGCTCACATAACAAGTGTTCATTCTGCACCATGTACAGAGACACGCCTTTCAGTGTGGAGTCCATGGAGCAGATAGAGAAAGATTTGGCTGAAGCCAGAGCATTTGCACCACGCGCAAGGAGAGTGTTCCTCGAGAACGGCGACCCGTTTGCGTTGAGCGCAGGTAAGCTGGAAGAGATAGCTCTGAAGATACATGAGTATCTTCCGGATGTGCAGACTATAGCCATGTATGCGTCGATCAACAACATACGCGGCAAGACAGACGAAGAGCTCGTCCGCCTGAGAGGGCTCGGGATTAACGAGCTTAATGTAGGGCTTGAGAGCGGACTTGATGAGGCTCTCGAGCTTATGAACAAAGGCTATGACAGCAGGGAAGCTCTGTATGAGCTCGGAAGGCTGAGAGATGCCGGTATGGACTACGGAGCCAACGTCATATTCGGCGGTGCGGGACCGGGCAGGCTGAGAGATAATGCAGCAGCTACTGCGGAAATCCTCAACAGGACCACGCCGTATCTCATTTTCACCGGCACCATACATGCGGATCCGGGCTGTCCGCTTTACGACGACATACAGTCAGGCAGGTTCATAGAGCCGACAATTGGTGAGCATATCGACGAGGAAGAACTCTTCCTTGAGCTCCTTGAGCTGGATAATTGCCTGTATTTCGGACTGCATCCATCAAATGTGGTCAGGATGCAGGGCTGGCTCCCAAGAGACAAGGAAGCCATGCTGTATGAGGTGAGGCAGACCAGGACCCGCCTCGCAAGGCGTCTCGACGAGAGACCGGTGAGGTACGGCGAAGGCGCGATCCTGCTGTAAAAAAATTTGGGAGATTACACTATGAACATACTTGTACTTAACGGCAGCCCGAGGCCGAACGGAAACACAGCACAGATGATTAACGCATTCCGCGAAGGAGCTGTATCTTCGGGCAATAAAGTCGATGTAATAAATGTCTGCAGGAAGAAGATAGCTGGCTGTCTGGCATGCGAGTACTGTCACACCAAAGGCAACGGACAGTGCGTGCAGAAGGATGACATGCAGGAGGTATATGATCTCCTCAAAGATGCGGAGATGCTGGTGCTGGCTTCGCCTGTGTATTATCACGGACTGTCCGGGCAGCTGAAATGTACGATAGACCGCTTCTATGCGGCCGCATATCCGGAAAAGCCGGCGCACTTAAGCAAGGTGGCCATGTTCCTCAGCTCCGGTGATCCGGACATGTATGAGGGCGCCATGTTTTCGTATAACGGGGACTTTCTTGGCTACCTCAAGCTTGAAGATATGGGAGTGTTCACACATTGCGGATATGACCCGGGCGTGTCAGAAGAAGAACTCCGGAAGCTGAGACAGTTCGGAGAATCACTATAGCTGAAATGAAACAAATCATAATTCACGTGGATATGGATGCCTTTTACGCGTCAGTGGAGGTGCGTGACGATCCGTCGCTTGCAGGCAAGCCGCTCATCATAGGCGCGCTGCCTACTGAGCGGGGAGTCGTGGCGACCTGCAGCTATGAGGCGAGGAAATACGGTGTCCATTCCGCCATGAATATCAAGGAGGCCTACAGGCGCTGCCCGCATGGCGTGTACATGCATCCGAACTTCGAGAAATACAGGGCGGTCTCCGAACAGCTGCGTAAGATCTGGTACGATTACGCTGTGAAAATGGAGCCCATAGCGCTGGATGAAGCTTATCTGGATGTGACCTACAGTGCAGGCGATTTTGAGCGGGCCGGAGAGATGGCGCGTGAGATCAAAGCCCGCACCCGCAAAGAACTTGGACTTACTTGCTCGGTCGGAGTCGCTTATTCAAAGACAGCAGCCAAGACCGCGAGTGAAGAAAAGAAGCCCGACGGCTATTTCGAGATCAGGACAGCGGAAGACTTTGTAAAACTGATGATCGACCGCGATGTGAAGTCACTTTACACCGTGGGAGCAAAAACAGCGGAGAAGCTGAACAGGATCGGCATTTATACGGTCAGGGACATCCGTGAGCGTAAAGACGAGATACTGGAGCGCTTCGGCAAGCACGGACAGCTTATCACGGAGCTTTCATTCGGTATCGATGACCGCAAGGTGATCGAATATAAACCTGAGGATGCCAAGTCACTCAGCCGCGAAGTAACGTTCCAGGAGGATACGGAAAACTACCGCATGCTCGACGACGTGCTGGTGCTGCTGGCACTTTCGGTCGAAGACAGGGCAACTACCGCATGCTCGACGACGTGCTGGTGCTGCTGGCACTTTCGGTCGAAGACAGGGCAAGGCGGCACGGTGTTCACGGAAAGGGCGTCACGCTCAAGCTGACATATGCGGACATGCAAAGCATCACACGGTCGAGGCTAATCACAGCAGCGGACAACGCAGCAGCGATCTACACTGAAACATCCAGGCTGCTTGAGCAGGTAGAGAAGCGTCCTGTCAGGCTGATCGGAGCAGGCCTGTACAATCTGTCACCAGAAGAAGGCCGGCAGTTGACTCTCGATGACTACCTGATAGACCCTGAAGCTGAGAAGGGCATCATTGAGCAGAGACTGAAGGAGATGCAGGCAAGATACGGCCTGGATTTCGCCGGGCACATGGACGAAGTACTGCACGGCAGAGTCCTGTACAGGACCATTGAATATATGCGGAAACACTACAACAGTTAATAAGACGAGAGGAAATGACGATGGGAAAGTTTGATGAGTATTTAGAAAGAGCCAAGGATATTGCAGATGACGCAAAAGACGGAGCCAAGGATGTCCTTGACGAGTTCGTGAGCAGAGCAAAAGAAGTTGCGGAAGAAGGCAGCGAAGCCAGAAAGATCGTAGAGAGCGCAAAAGAGAAATCAGCTGCTATCGCATTTGGAGCAAAAGAGAAAGTGCAGGAGATAATCCAGGATGCCAGAGCCATCAAGGAGATCAAGCAGGGGATCGCCGAACTGGAAGCACTCCCTGAGATCGAAGGTTCTATCATTTATACGATGGAGATACAGACTCTTGTGAATAATCTGCGCGCTTTGTATCTGCTCATCGACGATGACAGACTTGATGATGAGACTGTGGCAGGCGAGATCAGGAAAACAATGGTCAAGGTGGTTCCTGATGCTGAAAAGCAGACAGAAGAGCCGGTACAGCAGAAATCAGCCGAAGAGCAGGCTGTAGAAAACGCTAAGATGATCGCTTACAGCGCATGCGTAAAAGCACTGGATTCACTGAAAAAGAGCGAATAAATGGATCTGAAGCAATTCAAATGGACAAGAGAACCGGCATCATTTGAGATATCTGATGATGCTGTTTATATAACGACTGCACCGCACACTGATCTCTGGCAGCGTACGTATTACCATTTCCGCAATGACAACGCTCCTGTGCTGCGCGGTGTTGTGATGTATCTGGACAGCGAAAACTGGATCAAGGGATCCATTGAATACGAGAACGGGGAGTATCAGCACCTTGGGAGCGTAGTCACGAACCGCGGATGGTCAGACTGGGCGACTACAGGGATACCTGCGGATATAAAGGAGATGTGGTACCGGCTGAGCAGACGGGAGGACGACTACCGGATCGAGTGTTCAGAGGACGGCTGCCACTGGAAGCAGATGAGGATCTGCCATATGCATGAAGGCGCGGGCAAAGTGAGATTCGGTGTATATGCATGCTCTCCTGAGGACTCGTCATTCACGGCGGTTTTCAGCGATTTTCAGCTGACAGAGTGCGCATGGCTGGCACATGACGGCCAGCAGCCGGATCAGGAATAGAGACAATTAAAAAGACTGGGACAAAAGGGGGACACAATGAATCCGATTCTTATCAACGAAGAAAAATGCATAGGCTGCGGGATGTGCGTAAAAGACTGCCCAAGCAGCTGTCTTTACATAGAAAACGGCAAAGCTCATACGAAGACGGGAGGATGCCTTGAGTGTGGTCATTGTTATGCAGTTTGCCCGCAGGGTGCAGTCACAATGGCTAATTACGACTGCCCTGAAGAGGCTGCAGTGCCTATGACAGAACTTGCTTCCGACACACTTCTTGCGGCAATGAAAAGCAGGAGGACTGTGAGACAGTTCACAGATCAGGCCGTTGAAGAGGAGAAGATACAGAAGATCCTCGAGGCCGGCAGATACAGTCCTACTGGAGGCAATAGCCAGAACGTTTCATACACCATCCTGGGGAACAAACAGGCAGAAGCAGAGGCAATCTGCGTTGATCTGTTCCGCAAAGGAACGAGCCTTCCGCGCCGTTCAAAATCGTTCAGTGAGAGATTCAATATTACGGACAATTTCTTCTTCAAGGGTGCTCCTCTGGTCATCCTGGTAAGCAGCAGGAGCAGCGTAGATGCAGGACTTGCAAGTTCATACATGGAGATCATGGCCGAGAGCCTTGGCCTCGGAGTCCTTTACAGCGGATTCTTTGTGATGTGTACAAGACTCAGCAGAAAGCTGCGTAAACTCATAAGGCTCCCAAGAGGGCATAAAGTTGTGACATGCATGGTCATCGGATATCCGGCGGTAAAATATCACAGGATAGTGCCGAGAAAACCTCTGCAGTCGAAGACACTGTAGTACCGGAGATAACGATTGATGAGGCGTGAACTTGAGCATTTCATGATCGGCAGCTCATACGGAGGCAATCAGGACTGGTTTCGCACTTTCATGATGCGTTTAGGCGGCTGCGGGGCTGAGACTGCCTGTGACAGCAGCCTGTATTTTGCGATCCATAAGGGCGTTGAGGGTATTTATCCATTCGATGCAAAAAACCTCTCAAAACGCGAATATGTGGATTTTGCACACATGATGGAGAAGTATCTGTGGCCCAGACTGTCCGGAATAGACAAGCTGAGTATCTACGTGGAAGGATATTCGAAGTATCTCAGCGACAGAGGCGTGACTTGTATCAGCATGGACACTCTGGACGGCAGCGAGCCGTATGAGAAGGCTGCAGAAACAGTCAGAAAACAGATAGACAGGGGATACCCGATCCCGACCCTTATACTGAACCATAAGGACCGCGCACTGAAGGATTACGTATGGCACTGGTTTCTTATCAATGGTTATGATGAGAAAGACGGTACAATGATGGTCAAAACCGTTACATACAGCGGTTTTCAGTGGTTTGACCTCAGAAATATGTGGGAAACGGGGTATAATAACAAGGGAGGACTTGTTTTATACGAACTAATGAAATAAAAATTATCGGTAAAGTAATGGGAAATCCTATAATTACAATAGATCTCCACGGAATGTTCCGTGATGAGGCGATAAAAACCATCGATAAAGCGCTGAAAAACGCAGATAACAGCACTTATCAGATAAAGCTGGTCCACGGCTACAACCGCGGCACCAGCCTCAAAAGCATGATAATCGAAGAATACAGGTATCATCCTAAGGTGCTGCGCGTTCAGCCCGGCGATAACCTCGGGACTACCTTGCTTGTGCTGCGTGAGTTATAAGGAGGATATGATTTGAAAACTGTTTGTCTGTACTATAGCCGTACCGGCAGAACAAAATCAATTATGGAGAGAATGGCCAATATGCTTGATGCAGACCTGTTTGAGTACACTGACGGAAAGGATCGCAGCGGTGTGAAGGGCTACATCGAAAGCTGCATCGATTCTTACAGAAAGCTGCCTGAAGTGAATATCATCGGCGGCGAGCCTGAGTGGGATAAATACGACAGAGTCATAGTTGCGATGCCTGTATGGGCAGAAGCTCCGTGCGTTGTCGGCAAGGCATTCCTTAAGCAGTACAGCGGCAAGTTCAACGGTGATCTGCATCTTGTGGTGACACATATGTCCAAGGCTGATTATGGTAAGGCGATCGCCAAGGCTTACGGATACAGCTCAGTGAAGCCAAAATCATATCTGTCACTCCAGACAAAGAACCATGACTGCGGAGCCGAGATAAAAAACTTCGTTCAGAAGATCGGAAAATGATACAGATGAAACCTGATTACAAAGAGTTAGAAAAGAATATATGCTATGTGATCAAGGAACAGCATATCAAGCTGGGGTTCAGCGACAACAGCAGATGGCTGTATTACCCTTTGAGCGCTCTAAACCACCTGATGGGCATAGACTGTGACATCACAGGAATGGAGGAGGTCCTCAAAGGCTTCTTTGATTATGCTGAAGATAGATTAGGCCCGGGGAAAGCGACCTGCAAGGGAGAAAGATTCTGTCTGCATATGGATCCGAAGGCTTCTGTATATGTGCGCGACAATGTGCCTGAAGAGCCGTTTCTGGTGGAGCTTATCGACACACTTGAGAAGCACGGAACGACCATGGAACAGGTAGTGGACGTGTTCCGTAAGTATTCGGATAAAGTCCATGCAGAGCTGGCAGACAGCGATGAATTCGACATGCTCGTATATTTCGAAGACGGCGAGCCGGATCCGTTCGTATACTGCCTGGCAGATGAAATGGGGCACGTCACATATCACAGGATGATAATGTCAGAACTGAAAGAGAGACTATGAGAAATGAGTTTTAAAGATTTCAACGATGAAGGTCCGGGAACATTCGGATGGGATTTCGTGCTTGGCGGAAACACGACCGGGCTCTTTCCGGATGAAACCTACATTGATGTGGACGGAGATACCGTGACTGAGGTGACGTATGCTCACACGGGCGGCGGTAAGTACGAGCCGGTACGCATAGAAGTATACGAGAACGATTCGGACAAAAAAGACGATGAATAGCGCAAAGTACGCAATATTGATCCCGTGGGTAGAATTGGATGATGGGGATGCGCTCCTTCTGGAAGTCCGTTCGCAGCTTGTCAGACAGCCCGGAGAGGTATGCTTTCCGGGTGGGAGAGCCGAACCCGGCGAGTCTGTCATTGGCGCAGCAGTCAGGGAGACCTGCGAAGAGCTCGGTATCGGACCGGACGCTATTGAGGTGATCTCGGAACTGGAACCGCTTACGATGGGTGACGGCAGAAATGTATATCCGGTCTCCGCAAGGCTGCATATAGAGAGCATTGACGGCTTCAGACTCTCAGAGGACGAGGTATCGGAAGTGTTCCTGCTCCCCGTAGGCTGGCTGAAGGAGAATCCTCCTTCACACTATGATCTGGCTTCAACGCCTGACGAGGATATTCCTGAAAAGCTCCGCGCTTATCTGGCGTATTATGGCGAATACCGGAAGACCGGCCGTACAGACTACCTGGAGTATGAAGGCCATGGCATCTGGGGCCTGACCGCCAGGATCATAAAAGGTTTATAATGGGAACGGGACTAAATACGTTCAAAGAAAGGGAATAAAGAAAATGAAAAAACTGATCTGTTTGCTACTGGCGGCGATCCTGATGATGGGATTTACTGCATGCAGCGGTTCGCAGAGCGCAGACAGTGCTGATCCGGGTACTGCCACAGAGGAAGAGTATGAAGTGATCGCGACTCTCATGATCAATACTGACGGCATGGGAGCTGTCGCTTATGGCCTCGAGGGAGAGGAAGTCGAATTCGACGAAGATTTTCCTAAGCAGAATGCCATGGTCAATCTCACTGAGCCGGGAACATATGTTATCAAGGCTAAACCTGATGACGGATGGAAGTTTGTAAAGTGGACAAAGGACGGTGAGGATTTCTCAGAGGAGCAGGATATCACTGTCGAAGTCGCTGAAAACGTAGAATATGTAGCGGTGTTTGAAGCAGAATAAGGAGATCAGAAATTGGAAGTAATCGTAGTATTGGTTGTTTCTCTGGCAGTCATAAGCATTCTTTTCAGACTTACGCATCAGAGATACACCGGTCCGGGAGAGGCATCTGATTTCCGGAACATGGAGATATACGGAAAACCTGCAAAAAGCCTGTACACCTCATCAGAGGTATTCACTCTCCATCACCGCATCGAGATCACAGATGATGCGGGCAATGTGGCATACCGTGCCGAAACGCAGTTCCCGTCCATCCACGACAAAACGGATATCTACGCAGCAGACGGCAGGCATGTGGCATATTTTGAGCGCAAGCTCATTTCCCTGCATGAGATACATTACGTGGACATGGATAACGGCAGGAGCTTCACGCTTTCAAACGAGCTGATGCACCTGATCAAAGACGTTACCAACATCGAGGGGCTCGGATGGATCATTGACGGAAACATACTGCAGCTCAACTTCACCATTAAAGATGAGAAGGGAGAGCTTCTGGCAGTCGTGAATCAGAAGGCTTTCTCGATCCACGACAAATTTGCGATAGACATATATAAGCCTGAGCACGAGGAAGAGATCATAGCTGTTGTCATAACACTTCAGCACATGGTGCAGGACAGGGAGGCCAGTGCAGCAGTATCAGGCGGCTCGTCATCAGGACAATAAAAAAGGGACATATAAGGAGGAGAAACCATGGAATTCAGAGAAGTAGTAAAAAACCGTTACTCATGCAAAAAATACAGTGATTACAAGGTGGAGCCTGAAAAGCTCGAAGCCGTCCTGGCAGCCGGCAGACTTGCACCGACCGCTAAAAACCTGCAGGAACAGCATATCTATGTGCTGCAGACTGAGGAAATGCTCGCGAAGATCGATGCTGTTACGCCGTGCCGCTATAATGCGCCGACAGTGCTCGTCGTTGCATTTGATAAAAACAATGTGTTCACCTATCCGGGCGAAAAAAGAGATTCCGGTGCAGAGGACGCAACTATCGTTGCGACTCATATGATACTTGCCGCGAAAGATGAAGGCCTTGACAGCTGCTGGGTCAATTTCTTCGATCCTGAAAAAGTTGCTCAGGAACTCGGACTGCCTGAGAATGAAGAGGTGCTCATGCTGATGGATCTCGGATACGCAGCTGAAGGAGCAGGTCCGCTCGCAAATCACGACTCCAGAAAACCGCTGTCTGAAACTGTTACATATCTCTAAATAAACAGGGGTAAAAGGGACATGAAGAAAACAAAATATCCTATAAACAAGGAATAGTACATGAAGAGGAAATTCAAATGAGTTCTATAGATATAAAGCTTATCGGAATAACCGACCTTGATACCGACTGCATCGTGAATGCCGCAAACAGCGGGCTTGCGATGGGGAGCGGTGTCTGCGGGGCCATATTCCGTGCTGCAGGTCCTCGCGAGATGCAGGCAGCCTGCAGCAGTATCGGCGGCTGTCCGACGGGAGGCGCGGTAATAACACCGGGTTTCGCGCTCAAGGCAAAGCACGTCATACACGCTGTCGGACCGATCTGGTCGGGAGGCAGCAAGAATGAAGCGAAAAACCTGTACAACTGCTACAGGGAGTCACTCGACAGGGCAAAAGAGAACGGTGCCCATTCTATCGGGTTCCCGCTAATATCCGCAGGTATCTTCGGTTATCCTAAGAAGGAAGCCTGGCAGGTTGCCATAAAGGCGTGCCGCGACTGGATCAGCGACAATCCGGAGCACGAGATGGCCGTAGTATTTGCGGTCCTAGATCCGAAGATTATGGAGCTCGGCAAGAGCGTCGCCGGCATGGGCAGCACGGGCTGGTAAAAAAATATGAAGCAGGAAACGATTGACAGAATAAGACGCTTCACTTCCGACAGGGAATGGGAGCAGTATCATACACCGGCAAATCTCGCCAAAAGCATATCGATCGAGGCTGCAGAGCTGCTGGAGTGCTTTCAGTGGAGCGATACGGACTTCGACGTTGAACATGTCAAAGAAGAGCTTGCGGACGTGATGGTTTATTGCCGCAACATGCTCGACGAGCTCGGGCTTGATGAGGATGAGATCATCAACTGCAAGATGGATAAGAACGAGGCGAAGTATCCGGTGGAGCTGGCTAAGGGCAGTGCGGAGAAGTATACCGAACTAAAAAAGCAGAAATGAGCAATCTAATAACCCGTACAACTGAACTTGCGATGTCGGTTACACTGACATATATCAAGCCCGGCGACACAGTAGTTGATGCCACCTGCGGAACGGGTCAGGACACTGTGGTGCTGGCACGTGCGGTGGGCAGCGAGGGAAGTGTCTATGCTTTCGACATCCAGAAGAACGCGCACCTGCTGACAGAGGCGCGGCTCAGATCACACGGGATCACGAACGTGACTCTGGTGATGCAGTCCTTCGTCTCTATGAGCGATCATATACCGGAGAGGAGCGCCGCCGCAGTTGTGTTCAATCTGGGCTATCTGCCCGGCGGTGACCACAGCATCACTACGACGAAGGATACGACTCTGGAAGGTCTGGAGTGCGCACTAAGAACCATCAGACCGGGCGGAATAGTTACTGTAGTCATGTACGACGGACACGATGAAGGTGCAGACGAGAAGAGGGCTGTTCTCGAGTGGGCGGAGGCTCTGGACCAGAGAAAGTATCACGTGGCATACGTCAGTCTGCTGAATCAGAAGAACCATCCGCCTGAGATCCTATGGATAACAAAGAAATAAAGGAGGTTGAGCATGTTTGGATCACTTACAAGTACAGTGGCTGCAAAGGCAGGTGCGCTTGAAACAAAACTTATACTGTATATCGTTCTCGGTATAGTAGCGATAGTAATATTAAACCTGCTCCTTGACGGCGTAAGAAAATACATCAGAGGTCTCGATACGGCAGCTCTCGGAGCGCTGTTCATATGGCTCGGATACAAGGCTTCAGAGATGGCGCTCGTAAATGTCCTGTCCAACCGGCGGTAGGTCTGCTTTCGTTCATCCTGCTGAAGCTGTTCAGACATAAACGTTCTGTAAAAAGAAGCGGGCCGCCTATGCCTAAGCATGCGCAGACAGACGAAAAAGAGAAGTCCGGTTCTGATGCAGAGGAAAAAACAGCAGAGGCTGAAGGGGAAGCAAAATGATAAACTGAGTGAGATCATCCGCGAATGGTGATACGGTATTATAAAGGGGACTGAGATGTATTCGAACGCGGAATTCATAAATGACTGTCTGGAGTTATTTCGGCAGACGAAAGGCAATATAGTGGACGTTCCGGGAACCGGAGAAACGGTTCTTTTTGAGGAGCCTGTATTTGGATTTGCGTCACCTGATGACGAATTATTTGAGACATTCAGGCGGAAGGAAGTGATCGGTGCCAATTATCTCGGCCCATACGAATGGCTGCCTGAGGCAAAGTCAGTCATGTCGATGTTTCTGCCGTTCTCGGAAGCGGTAAGAAAAAGCAATAAGACAAACAGGACCGACCCGTCGAAGGAGTGGCTGTATGCCAGGATCGAGGGTCAGGAATTCATAGGAAAATACATGGCTGCGATAAAGCAGTTCCTTGCGGACAAGGGCATAAAAGCCTGCGTTCCTGCTCTCGATGAAAGGTTTGAAGTAAAGATCGAGATGACGGCAAAGGGCCTGCGGCCCGACTTCCATGCGGACAGCAGATGGTCTGAAAGGCATGCCGCCTATGCGTGTGGCCTGGGCACATTTGGCCTCTCAAGAGGGCTGATCACTGAAAAGGGCATGGCCGGACGATTTGCCAGCATAATTGTTTCCGCAGAGTTCGAACCAACTATAAGAAAGTATACGGGTATCGATGATTACTGCATAAAGTGCGGTGTTTGCGCAAAAAACTGCCCTGTTAAAGCCATTTCGCTGAAGCACGGCAAGAACAATCTGAAATGCCACATGCATGTACAGACGATGAAGAAAAAGTACTCACCGCGCTATGGCTGCGGAAAGTGCCAGGTAGGAGTGCCGTGCGAATTCCGCGCGCCTGCCTCCAAAAGCGCACAAAACAGCTAAAAACTTAAAATAAAATTGCTGATAATGGGAAAAGATAAAATCCGAAAACTTGTAAATATATTTCTGGTGATCGCGGTAGCCGGCTCGTGGTTTGCGATACTGTTTTTCACTACAGGACCACTGGTACAGAATGGGATCGGCAGCATGAAGTACTTTACAGTGCTGTCCAATCTGTTTGAGGGGATTGCATCAGTAATCTGGCTGATAAGCACG
>CACZGY010000002.1 GCA_902780815.1 uncultured Eubacteriales bacterium | reverse complement strand
TTGCAAGGAGGAATGGTGTTGTTTCTTTTCCTTTTATTCCTGATTCATTGCATTCTTTTATTGCCTGATCTATTGCAGGATTTATTACATCAGGATCCATTGAGTATTCATCAGGTATAGGATTTCCTACTAAAACTCCGCCTTTCATTCCAAGCTCCATATGAGTTTTGAAGAAATGTGCAAGTTCGGCCGGTGAATCAACCTTGTAATCAACTTTAAATCCGCTTTTACTTGTATAGAATGCAGGCATGTCTTCAGTTCCCATTCCTATAACAGGAACTCCTTTTGTTTCAAGATACTCAAGTGTAAGTCCGATATCAAGTATAGACTTACATCCTGCGCATATGACCATTACAGGTGTCTGTGCAAGTTCTTCCAGATCGGCGCTTATATCCATTGTAACTTCAGCTCCCCTGTGGACTCCGCCGATTCCGCCTGTTGCAAATATTTTTATTCCTGCCATGTGAGCTATCATCATGGTGGTTGTTACTGTGCATGCTCCATCGAGTCCTTTTGAACAAAGCATGGCCAGATCTCGTCTTGAAGCTTTTGTTATTTTAGGACCTTTTTTACCAAAATATTCAATTTCTTCAGGTGTAAGACCTGCTTTAAGTCTTCCTCCGATTATTGCAATAGTAGCCGGTACTGCTCCGTTATCTCTGACTATTTTTTCAACGGCGAGAGCTGTTTCAACATTCTGAGGATAAGGCATTCCGTGTGAGATAATTGTTGATTCCAGAGCTACAACAGGTTTTCCGGCATCGAGAGCTTCTTTTACTTCTTTTTTTATGTCCAGATACTTATTCATTATTTAATAACTCCTTTTCATTATTTAAAAAGCTCAACTTCTCTGATTATTATGCTTTGTTCTTTTATTTTATTAATTAATTCAACACTCATTGCCGGATGAATCGTAGGATCCACGGATATGGTGGCGGAAGCTGCGGCATTTGCTGCCATAGCAGGAGCAGTCAGTCCGTCTCCCTCTTCATTCAGTGAAGACCATACTATTGCTGCCATTGCAGAATCTCCGGCTCCTGTTGTGCTCTTTACATGTGCAGGATATCTGTCACACATTATTGCTTTATCCTTATCTGCGGCCAGAATGCCATGAGGACCCATGGAAACAAATACTCTCCTGACTCCCTGATCTATAAGAGCCCTTGCAGCTTCAAGACAGTCATATTCGTTTTCTATTATCATGTCGCTCAGAAATTCTGCTTCAAGCAAATTAGGCTTAAGAGTATCTATTCCATCAAGATGACCTTTTATCTTATCTGCGTGAGAGACTGATACAGTATCTACATACAGAGGTACTTTACATGTTTCCTTTATCTTCAGAATAGTTTCCTGTGATAAGTTGCAGTCTGCAATGACTATTGATGCTGAATTGATAACATCACTTATGGATTTTATGTATTCAGGAGTGATGTGATTAACTATATCTACATGAGAAAGAGCAAGATCCATCTCACCTTTTTCATCATTTATAAAAAGATAGACTGAAGAAGATGCGTCAGGCACCATTACAGACAGACTTGTGTCCATACCTATTTTTTCGCAGTTTTTAAGCATCTCCATTCCAAGAGGATCATTGCCTGTTGCGGTGACAAGTTCTGCATTAATACCAAGCAAAGCAAGATTATGAGCTATATTTCTGCCTACGCCGCCGTAGCTCATCTTTATGACACCCGGATTTGAATCTCCGGGAATCAGTGGCTTGTATGGAGTACCACCAATATCTATGTTGGCAGCTCCGATGACTACTACATAATTATTATCTTCCATGGGAGCCTTTCCTTTTTAATTCTCTTTCTGAGATTTTATGCGTTCTTTCCAGCATTTATGACACATGGCGGTGTATCTGTCGTTGCCGCCAAGCACTACCTGATCACCTTCGGTAATAACACGTCCATTGTCGTCAAATCTTGCGTTTACAGTAGCTTTGCGTCCGCACTCACATATAGTCTTGATCTCAGTGATGGAATCTGCAAGCTCCATGAGCCTTTGGGAACCCGGGAAGAAATGTGTCTGAAAGTCGGTGCGGAGACCAAAGCAAAGTATAGGAATATCTTTTTCATCTACAAGCCATCTGAGTCCGTCTATTTGTTCAGGAGTCAGAAACTGTGCTTCATCGGCTATTATGACATCATAGTCTCCGGCTTCGTGATAAGCCCTGATAATGTCTTGGTCAGGATGTATCACCTGTGCCTTCTGGCTCAGACCGATACGGCTTCTGATTATGTCGGCGCCGTCACGGGTGTCAGTACCGGGTTTAATAAGCCAGACAGTCATGCCTTTCTCTTCATAATTAAATTTAGTGGTCAGAGCCTGAGCGGACTTCGAAGATCCCATTGCTCCATATTTAAAATATAGCTTGGCCATGCAGCACCTCTGTTTGTCTGTCTAACGTAAAGATATATCAATAAAATATTATATTATTTTTGTGTGATGCTCAGACAAAATAAATATAAAACTTTTGAAATAAATTAGTTTTTTCCGTTATTGTGGATATAGTATAATTATTCAGGTGGGATCGACGGATCCTGGATTACTTATATCACTCTAAAGTACTTTAGGAGGATTGAAATGAAGAAATTTCTTGTTTTACTCCTCGCAGCTCTGATGGTATTCTCATTTGCAGCTTGCGGGGGCGGCGGAAGCGAAGAGCCGGCAGGAGATGGCGGAGCAGCAGTTTCGTTCGATGATATCGATGATAACTGCGAGTCTGCAGACGGAACATACCAGATTGCTATGGTAACAGACGTCGGACAGCTCAAGGACGGTTCTTTCAACCAGTTCACATGGAACGGCTGCAAAATGTACGCTTATGAGAATGATAAGACTTATAAGTACTATCAGCCGGCAAACGGATCGAACGCTACAGATGAAGACAGAATCAAGGCTATGACAGACGCTTGCGACGCAGGTGCTGAGGTAATCGTAACTCCTGGATTCATGCAGTCGACAGCTCTTGAGACAGTAGCTCCGAAGTACCCAGAGGTACAGTTCATCTTCATCGATGGATGGGATCTCGGTCTCGACAACGTACTTGGCGTTTCGTATCAGGAAGAGCAGGCTGGATATCTCGCTGGCTATGCTACAGTAATGGAAGGCTACACAAAGCTCGGATTCTCCGGCGGTGGCGGCGGAACAAACCCTGCATGCTGCAGATACGGATACGGATTTGCTCAGGGTGCTAACGATGCTGCAGGCGAGAAGGGTGAAAAGATCGAAATGAGATACAGCTGGGAGTATGGTTCACAGTTCTCAGCATCTGATGACCTTCAGGCTATGCTCGCAGGATGGTTCAATGCAGGAACAGAAGCAGTCTTCGTATGCGGCGGTACAATGTTCAACTCCGGCGCAGCAGCAGCTGAGGCAGCTGACGGCGCTATCATCGGCGTTGACGTTGACCAGTCAAAGGATTCCGATTCTGTAATCACATCTGCTTGCAAGGGACTCGCTCAGTCCGTACAGATCTCACTCAACAACTTCTACAGCGATGGCCTCCAGAAGGGAGCTCTCGTACTCGGCGCTGCTGATGATGCAGTTGGTCTGCCGGTAGATACATGGTCACTCCAGAACTGGAGCGTTGATGACTATAACGCACTGTTCGAGAAGGTCAAAGCAGGAGAAATCACTATCAGCAATGAAGAAATTGCAGATCCTAGCGGAGCAGGACTTGACAACATCACATTTGTCAAATAGTAAAAACAGGGATATTCATTTTTAAGGTCACAGATTTTCTGTGACATCCCAAATCGAAAGTTGAAAGAAGGGGGAAGTTTATTCCCCCTTTCTTCAGAATTAAGAATAATCAGAGGAAGTCAATATGTCAGAATATGTAATTGAAATGAACCACATACGGAAGGAATTTCCGGGAATCGTGGCAAATGATGACATAACGCTCCAGCTGAGGAAAGGCGAGATACACGCCTTGCTTGGCGAAAACGGAGCGGGCAAGTCGACTCTGATGAGCGTACTTTTCGGTCTGTACCAGCCTGAGGCAGGAGAGATAAAGAAGGATGGCCAAGTCGTAAAGATCAACAATCCTAACGATGCCACAGCTCTCGGCATAGGAATGGTACACCAGCATTTCAAGCTGATTGAAGTATTCACAGTGCTTGATAACATCATCCTCGGAGCTGAAACTACCGGTGCCATGGGATTTCTTAAGAAAAAGGAAGCCCGTGAAAAGGTAATTGCTCTTTCAGAAAAGTACGGACTCAGAGTAGACGTAGATGCCAAGGTAGAGGACATATCGGTCGGAATGCAGCAGAGAGTCGAGATTCTCAAGATGCTGTACAGAGATAACGACATCCTTATCTTTGACGAGCCTACAGCCGTCCTCACACCTCAGGAAATAGATGAACTTATGGAAATCATGCGCGGTTTTGCGAAAGAGGGAAAATCCATACTGTTCATCACACATAAGCTGAATGAGATCATGGCAGTTTCTGACAGAGTCACTGTACTGCGAAAGGGTAAATATATAGGCACCGTCAACACAAAGGATACCAACAAGCAGGAGCTCTCCAACATGATGGTAGGAAGACCTGTACAGCTTCAGATCGAAAAGAAAGAAGCTCATCCCGGCGAGACAGTGCTGAAGGTGGAGGGACTGACAGTTCCATCAAAGATTCATAAGAATAACGCCGTTAACAATGTCTCGTTCGAAGTCAGAGCCGGAGAGATAGTCTGTATCGCCGGTATCGACGGCAATGGACAGACAGAGCTTATATATGGACTCACAGGTCTCGAAAAGGCTACGGCCGGCACAATAACACTGTGCGGCAAGGACATCTCAAAAGCATCGATCAGAAACAGGGCTCTTAGCGGAATGTCGCACATTCCTGAAGATAGGCATAAACACGGTCTGGTGCTTTCGTACACTCTCGAGCAGAACATAGTGCTTCAGAAATACAAGGAGCCTAGATTCCAGAACCACGGATTCATCAAGTTTGATGAGGTCAGGGAATATGCTGAGAAGCTGATCAAGGATTACGATGTGCGTTCCGGTCAGGGACCTATCACGATCGCAAGATCCATGTCCGGCGGTAACCAGCAGAAGGCTATCATCGCCAGAGAGCTCGACAGAGAAGAGCCGCTGCTTATTGCGGTACAGCCGACCAGAGGCCTTGACGTCGGTGCCATAGAGCACATCCACAACCAGATAGTAGCAGAGAGAGATAAGGGTCACGCGGTCCTGCTCGTCTCGCTCGAACTTGAGGAAGTCATGGGTCTTTCCGACAGGATACTCGTCATTTACGAGGGCGAGATAGTCGGAGAGGTAGACCCTAAGAAGACTACTGCGGAAGAGCTCGGACTCTACATGTCCGGTGCAAAGAGAAATCAGGAAGGAGGTGGAGCAGATGCCTAAAAAGGATCCATTAACGGGCAAGATCAAATGGTATAAGTCCGAGGGTGCTGTTGCGGTATACTCAGCTCTTATCTCCATACTGATCGGCATGGCAGTCGGTGCAGTTATCGTAGTGATCGCCGGCCTGTCAAAGGCAAATATCTCCGGCGCAGGTATCGCAGAGGGAATCAAGCTGGTATTCCTCGGAGTTTTCTCAACAGGCAGAAATGCTGCAGGACAGCTGACATTCGGATTCAATGCAGTCAACCTCGGAAACATGCTCTTCAGAGCAGTCCCGCTCATCATGACAGGTCTTTCGGTAGCGATCGCCTTCAAGACAGGACTGTTCAATATCGGCGCAGCAGGCCAGTATCTTATGGGAACCATGGGTACTCTTTCGGTAGCGCTGTGGCTCGGATGGGCAGGAACTCCGAAGGCTCTCGCATGGATATGCGCATTCCTCGTAGGAGTTCTGCTTGGCGGACTCTGGGGCTGCATTCCTGGACTGTTCAAGGCATTCTTTAATATCAATGAAGTAATCACGTGTATCATGACCAACTGGATAGCCGCAAATCTGGTCACATGGTGGTTCGATGCGCATGAAGTTTTCAAGAACTCTCAGCAGGGAGGCAAGATCGGCTATGTCATTCCTTTAAAGAATGTAGGAGTCGTTACACCTAAGCTTCTCATGGATAAGATCTTTGCGGGCTCGCAGGCTAACGGAGGATTCTGGATCGCAATAATAATTGCGGTTGCGATGTGGATAATGATGACCAAGACCACATTCGGTTACGAACTCCGTGCATGCGGCGCAAACAGACATGCTGCCAAATATGCGGGCATCAACGATAAGAAGAACATCATACTCTCAATGGCTATCGCAGGCTGCCTGGCTGCAGCCGGTGCGTCGCTGTATTACCTCTCCGGAAATACGGAGTTCTACTGGTCCACATACCAGAAGCTCCCTGCAGAGGGATTCAACGGCATCCCGGTAGCGCTGCTTGCAGCAAACCATCCAATAGGAGTTATCTTCTCGGGTATCTTCATGTCGATGCTCAATGTATCCGGCATACAGCTCAAATACCTTACAGCGTATAACGAATACATCTCGGATATCATCGTAGGCGTTATCGTATACCTCTCCGCATTCTCGATGCTCTTCAAGACAATGCTGTCCAAGAGAATCAAGAGTGATCACGGCAATGTAAACGCTGAACCTGCTCCGGCAGCAGTGGAAGAAAAAGCACCGGGTGACACAGACGGAAAGACTGAGAAAGGAGGACAGAAATAATGGTATTTTTACTTCAACAGATGATGCTGTATGCTGTCCCTCTGATGATAGTTGCTCTCGCCGGTGTATGCGCAGAGAGATCTGGTGTCATCAACCTGGCGCTTGAAGGTATCATGATATTCGGCGCGTTTATGGGCGTTGTATTTGTCAGGATATTCCAGGGAGCGGGAATGACTCAGGATCAGGGACAGCTGATAATGATCCTGGCGATGATCCTCTCAGGTATATGCGGAATACTGTTCTCCATGCTTCTGGCGTTTTCGGCTATCAACCTCAGAGCTGACCAGACGATTGGCGGTACAGCGCTGAACATGCTGGCACCTGCTATCGTAATGTTCTTCGTCTACATGATCGTTGCTCAGAATACAATCGGAATGGCACAGGGCGGAGCTGCAGGATGGTTCATGATCAAGCCGTCCACATTCGGACATCCAAAGGGATACAGCTACGGAGCTATAGGAGACTTTTTCCTCAATAAAGTCTATCTGACAACTTATATCTGCATTCTGATCTTTATACTTGTATCGGTATTCCTGTACAAGACAAAGACAGGAATGAGACTGAGAAGCTGCGGTGAGAACCCACAGGCGGCTGACTCGCTGGGTATCAACGTCTTCAAGATGAGATATCTGGGTGTAGGCCTCTCCGGATTCCTCGCAGGTATCGGCGGATTCACGTTCTCGCTGACAACAGCCAACATGACATCCAACGGCGATGTAGCCGGCTACGGATTCCTGGCTCTGGCTGTAATGATCTTCGGTAACTGGACACCGCTCAATATCGCAGGCGGATCGCTGCTGTTCGGTCTCTTCAAGTGTATATCCGCTACATACTCTACTCTTGATATCAACGGAGACGGAGTCTTCATGCTGAATGAGATCGGCATCAGCCCATATGTATACAGGATGCTGCCGTATCTGATCACGCTGATCGTACTCGCATTCACATCCAAGAATTCGAGAGTACCGAAGGCAGAAGGTATACCATACGACAAGGGAATGCGTTAACAGCGCAGAACCGTCAAAAGACAAAACCACTAAAAAGGGACGGGAGTATTGCTCCCGTCCTTTTCTGGTGTCACTCTTCTATAAAGATACTTCTGCGAAGCAGTGCTTCTCTCCGCTCTCGCGGATCGCTGCGCAAACTGCGGATATATATTCTCCGTCCTCAAACGACGGATAATTCCCATGAGGCTTTCCCTCGGCAGCTGCGTAAACATCACGGAACAGTGATTCAAAGGTGGACAGCCTGTCACATGCAGGCAGCACGATCTGCTCCATGGCTCCGCCTTCCGAATATTTAAGAACACAGGGATCGGATTCCTCCCATTTACAGGTTTCCCTGAGGTTCGTTACCTCGATGCTCAGATCATTCGGATGCCCCGGGGCTGTCTCGGACAGAAGAAGGGTCCCGATACCACCGTTTTCGAATCTCAGCAGGATCGCTGCGGTATCTTCGGTGACAATGTGTACCGCTTCGCCTGCTTCATCGGCAGTCAGCATCCCGTCTCTGCGATATCTTTCAGGGAACCAGTTCCCCAGCTCCGCCTGTACACCGGTGATTTTCAGGCCTGTCCATGCCCGGGCAAGATCTATCCAGTGCGTACCTATCTCACTTATAGCACGCTGACCCTCTGAAAGGGTATCAACGAAACGCCAGCCGTCCGGATGCGGTGGGATGTGGAATTCCTGCAGGTATGAGCCGAGAAAGACTTTAACCCCATTTCCGGACTCTTTATGCAGTATGCGCGCTGCTTCTATGTTTGCCGGGTAGTAGCGCACATTGAGACATAATGCTGTAACAAGCCCATGCTCCTCATATGCTTTGCGCGCTTCTGCAGCAAGTGCTCCGGCAAGCTCTGGATCGATGCACAGAGGCTTTTCGCATATTATGTGCTTACCCGCGGAAAGGCATTCGCGGATCATTCTTGCGTGTTCATACGGCGGTGTGCAGATATGAACGATATCGGCATCACAGGTCAGCGCTTCCTGAAGATCTGTATAATAAAGCGCGATACCTTCCTCCAGAGCAAAGGCTTTTGTTCTTTCCGGATCTCTCCCTACAGCGCCGCATACTTCATGTCCAAGCTTTCTTATAGCTTCTATGTGTGTACGGGCAATGAACCCGCATCCGATAATCAATGCTTTCATAATCTTTTTACTTTTTGACAGGAGTTTCTTCCCCCGGCCTTGCAAGCAGCGGCCTTATCTTTGACTCCATTTCAGGGTACTGAGCAAGCAGAGATGGTGTGCCGTCCTCGTAGTCTGAGTCTTCATATGCCGGAGACATCGTTGTGCCCAGAAGTGCCCATGCGTCTTCGTCACACCCGTCCGCGATGCGGCATCCCTGCCAGCATCCCCGCGGTGCAAGAGCGGTCACCTTTTCTCCCCGGAGGATATCCTGTCCAAGCCGTTCTGTATACGAGCTCCCGTCAGGTTTCAGAACAAGCAGTTCACATGGTGAGCCCATGTAAAAATGCCAGATCTCATCGGTCGGCAGGCGGTGCATGCGCGAGACGGAATCTTTAGTGAGAAGATAAAGGATCGATCCGTAAAGTGAATGAGGTCCTTTTCTTCCGGGGAAGAGCCCTTCAGGCAGAGTCTCATCACTCCTGAACATCGCCTTCCACATGCCGCCTTCCACATCAAGCGGCTCCATCCCGTAATAATCAATGATATCTTTCTTAGTCATTCCGGAACTCCTCCTGAAAGTGAGTATAGCAGATAAAAACGTATTAAGGAATAAAGCTGATGTCGCATTTACAGAGCCAGTGGTTGTATAATATAGTTGCAAAAAATGTATTGGCAGTAAGGAGAAGAAAATATGGAAACGAAAAACATTCTTAAATACGTCGACCATACACTTCTTGCTCAGACAGCAAAGTGGGAAGACATCAAGGCGCTAATCGATGACGGCATAAAATATGAGACGGCGAGCGTATGCATCCCGCCGGGGTATGTTGCTCAGGCAAGAGAATATATCGGAGCCAGACTTCCGATCTGCACTGTCATAGGATTCCCTAACGGTTATAACACAACAGCAGTAAAGGCGTTCGAGACAAGCGACGCGCTTGACAACGGTGCTGACGAGATCGATATGGTAATTAACATCGGCTGGGCAAAGGACGGCAGATGGGATGACATCGAAAACGAGATCCGCACGCTCAAGGAGATCTGCGGAGATCACATCCTGAAGGTCATCATTGAAACCAGCATGCTCACCGACGAAGAGAAGGTGAAACTCTGCGAGATCGTTACCTTCGCAGGAGCTGACTTCATCAAGACTTCGACCGGATTTGGCGGAGGCGGAGCTACATTCGACGATGTCGAACTGATGGTAAAGAATGTCGGTGAAGGAGTAAAAGTAAAGGCATCGGGCGGCATCAGCGGACTTGATGACGCAGCGAAGTTCCTCGAGATAGGAGCTAAAAGACTCGGCACGAGCAGAGTTGTAAAGGCAGCCAAGGCAGCAGAAAAAGAGTAAAAACAGCCACTTTTAAAAATATAACAACACTTTTCACAATATTATTACAAGAAAAAGAGGTGTCATTATGGTTGACTACACAGAAGGCGCAGGCTATCAGTATCATGTAGGACTCAGACCGGGCGATGTCGGCGAGTACGTAATACTCCCGGGAGACCCGCACAGAGTCCCAAAGATCGCAAAGTATTTTGACAATGCAGAGAAGGTCGCGGACAGCCGTGAATATGTGACATACACAGGTTATCTTGACGGAGTGAAAGTAAGCTGCACGAGTACGGGAGTAGGAGGCCCATCGGCTTCCATAGCTCTCGAAGAGGTAGCAAATGTTGGCGGTAAGACATTCATCAGGGTCGGTACATCAGGCGGAATGGATATCGACGTTAAAGGAGGAGATGTTGTTATCGCTACCGGTGCGGTACGTATGGAAGGTACATCGAAGGAATACTGCCCGATAGAATATCCGGCAGTTTCGGACGTGACAGTATCTGCCGCGCTGGTACAGGCAGCCAAAAAGCTCGGCGCAAATTATCATACGGGAGTAGTGCAGTGCAAGGACGCTTTCTATGGTCAGCACATGCCGGAAGCTCTTCCTAACAGCCACGAGCTGCTTGAAAAGTGGGATGCTTGGCTGCGCATGGGATGCAAGGCTTCTGAGATGGAGTCGGCAGCCCTCTTTATAGTAGGAGCTTACCGCAGACTGAGGGTCGGTTCTGTTTTCCTGGTAGTCGCTAACCAGGAGAGAGAAAAAGCAGGCCTCCCTAATCCGCAGGTGCATGATACAGATCTGGCTATCAGGGTTGCTATAGAGGCGATCCGCATGATGATAGCTGAAGACAAGGCAAAGGAAGGTAAATAAATGAGCAAGAGAGTCTTCTGGATAGTGCTCGACAGTGCGGGCATAGGCGGAGCACCTGACGCAGCGGATTTCGGCGACTTCGGGGCGGATACCTTCGGGACCTGTTATAAGAGCGGCGCGCTGGATGTGCCATACATGGCAAAGATGGGTCTTTACAATATCAAAGGAACTTCGTTCTACGATCCTAAGGATGAGATCAACGGCTGCTACTGCCGCATGCACGAAAAATCCCGAGGCAAGGATACTACTGTAGGCCATTGGGAAATGGCCGGTATGGTATCGCCAAAACCTCTGCCGACATATTATGAAGGATTCCCGAAGGAGATACTGGACAAACTGTCGGAAGTCACTGGCAGGGGTATAGTTTGCAATAAGACGTATTCGGGTACTGATGTAATCAGGGATTACGGTGAACATCATGTCAAGACCGGAGATCTCATCGTTTACACAAGTGCTGACAGCGTGATGCAGATAGCTGCCCATGAAGACGTAGTGCCTATAGAGGAGCTTTATGATATCTGCCAGAAGGCGAGAGATATCATGCAGGGAGAACATGGCGTGGGACGCATAATCGCCAGACCGTTCGAGGGTGAGTGGCCTTATAAGAGGACTGTAAGACGCCACGACTTCAGTCTGCAGCCGCCTCGCGAAACAGTGCTGGATGCCTTGAAAAAAGAAGGTTTCCAGACTATAGGTGTTGGCAAGATATATGACATTTTTGCCGGAAAGAGCGTAATGTTCAGCTACTCCAATAAGGGCAACGATGCTAACATGGTAAGGACGATAGACATTGCGGATGCAGACTTTGAAGGCCTGTGCTATGTAAATCTGGTAGATACGGACATGATCTACGGTCACAGAAGAGATATTCCGGGTTACACTAAGGCACTCAATATGGCTGACAAGCAGTTCGGTGAACTGATGGCAAAGATGGGTCATGAAGATATCCTGATTGTAACAGCCGACCACGGCTGTGACCCGGGCTATAAGGGCACCGACCATACACGAGAAGATATTCCGTGTCTTATCTGGGGACCATCGCTGAAGAAGGGTGTCGATCTTGGAACACGCGACACCTATGCCGATATGGCAGCTACGATCGCCGAGTATTTCGGCATTGACTACCGCGGCGACGGAACCTCGTTCCTGGCCGAGATAATTTAGCAACAGGAAGGTATAAAAAACTATGGCAGATACTATTGCTGCGATTTCAACGGCGCCCGGAGAGGGCGGTATAGGGATTGTAAGGGTCAGCGGACCTGAAAGCGCGAGTCTGATGAAGAGGCTCATGCTTTCTTGTCCCGAAGAAATAGAGCCAAGGCACGCATATTTGGGTAAGATCGTAAAGGACAGTTCAGAAGCAGGAGCTGAGGTCATAGACGAAGGCTTATTCCTGTACATGAAAGCTCCGGCTTCATATACGGGTGAAGACATGCTTGAAATACAAGGTCATGGCAGCAATGTTTCGCTAAAAGCGATACTGGCAGCCGTGCTTGATTCTGGACTGCCTAATGTGAGGATGGCAGATCCCGGCGAGTTTACCAAGCTCGCGTTCCTCAACGGAAAGATGGATCTCTCACAGGCTGAAGCTGTCATTGACATCATCAAGGCGAAAAGTGATCTGTCCCTTGAAATTGCTGAAGGACAGCGCGAGGGAAGACTCAGTGAAAACATACAGGAGATCCGCGATGCGCTTCTTGAAGTTCTGGCACAGATGGCTGTGGATATAGACTATCCTGATGAGGACTACGATGATGAAAGCGGATCATACGGCGAGCTGATCGATCAGCTCAGATGGATCCATGCGGATGTGGAGGAACTTCTTGACACTGTCCGCATAGGCAGGATAGCACGTGAAGGTGTCAGAGCCGTAATTGTTGGCAAGCCTAATGCCGGCAAGAGCTCCCTTATGAATGCGATACTCGGAGAGGGACGGGTCATAGTTACTGATGTACCCGGAACAACAAGAGACACAGTTGAGGAAAACGCTTCCATGGGAGGGATCCCGATCGTTCTGGTAGATACAGCCGGTCTGCGTGACTCTGACGACAAGGTCGAACAGATCGGTATCGAGAGGACTACACAGGCAATAGCCGGCGCAGATCTTGTTATTCTTGTACTTGACGGAAGTCAGGCGCTTGATGATGATGACAACAAAGTGCTTTCCTTTATAGAAAAGATGAGCAGAGACAATATACTCGTTGTAATAAACAAGGAAGATCTCGGTCAGTCTGTTTCTGAAGAAGCTGTGCTGGAAAAACTTCCGGGGGTCAGGATCATCAGCACGTCGCTTGTAGGCAAGGGTTCTCTTGAAGCAGCCAGGAAAGTTTCAGAAGCAATTTCAGAGATGTACGATCTCAGCGGTATCAATGCCAAGGAGACAAACATCGTAACTAACGAGAGGCATGTACATCTGCTGAGAAAAGCATCCCTCGATATCGATGAGGCCATAAGCATTCTACGCAATGGTGAACCCGTTGAAGTTGCTGAACTTTCGGCACATTATGCATATGAGTCGCTTGGTAAGATCATAGGTGAAGAAGTCGGCGAAGAGATCCTGGATACCGTCTTCAGCAAATTCTGCTTAGGTAAATAATAATCTCTTCAGCTATACTTCCCGGAAAACATGAAAAAACCTGAAAACAAAAGATACGAAATAATAGTTATAGGAGCCGGCCATGCGGGATGCGAGGCCGGCCTTGTTTGCGCACGGCTCGGTATGGAGACCGTGATGTTTTGTACGGATATCGATTCTGTTGCGATGATGCCATGCAATCCGTCCATCGGAGGAACAGGCAAAGGGCATCTTGTGAGGGAGGTCGATGCACTCGGCGGAGAGATGGGCCTAAACATCGACAAGACTTTCATCCAGTCCAAGATGCTCAACACCTCCAAAGGACCTGCAGTACACTCTCTGCGTGCTCAGGCGGACAAGGAAAAGTACCATCAGGAGATGCTGAAAACTATACGCGGACAGGAACATCTGGAGCTGATCGAAGATGAAGTTACAGAATTGATAGTTTCAGAACGCAGTGAATGCAAGGATTCCGGCGAACCTGTGGAAAAGTTTATCACCGGAGTGAGGACGGCATCAGGCATAGAATATTCATGCAAAGCTGTCATAATATGCACCGGAACATTTCTTGCCGGAAAGATTTTCATAGGCGATGACATCCGCATATCAGGCCCGTCCGGACTCAGACCAGCAACTAAACTTGGAGAGAATCTCAGGGAGCTAGGATTTCCTATAAGGAGGTTCAAAACCGGCACTCCTGCCAGAATGCACAGGGATACGCTCGATTATGATGCCATGACTGAGCAGAAGGGTGACGAAATAATCGTTCCTTTCAGCTTCATGAATGAAGACAAAACGTACGATATAGAGCAGATCAGCTGCTGGCTTTCGTATACAAACGAAACAACACACAAAATCATACTTGATAATATAGAAAAGTCTGCCATGTACTCCGGCAACATCGTAGGGGTCGGTCCGAGATACTGTCCGTCAATCGAGGACAAAGTATCGCGTTTTAAAGACAGAAAGAGGCACCAGCTCTTTGTTGAACCTGAAGGTCTGGATACTGATCTCATGTACATTCAGGGCATGAGTTCCAGCCTCCCTGAAGATGTGCAGCATGCTTTTTATGCTACCATTCCGGGCCTTGAACATGCTGAAATTCTAAGCCCTGCGTATGCAATTGAATACGACTGCGTAGATCCTCTTTCCCTAAAGCCGAGCCTTGAAAACAAGCTGGTTGACGGCCTTTTCTGCGCCGGACAGTTCAACGGAAGCTCAGGGTATGAGGAAGCTGCGGCGCAGGGGCTGCTAGCAGGCATAAACGCGGTATGTAAACTCAGGAACAAAGAGCCGCTTGTGCTTAGACGCGATCAGGCATACATTGGTGTTCTCATAGATGATCTTGTCACCAAAGGCACCAACGAACCTTATCGAATAATGACTTCCAGAGCTGAATACAGGCTTCTTCTGAGACAGGACAACGCAGACAGAAGGCTTACTGAAATCGGCTATGAATACGGTACGGTGACAGAGGAGCGTTACAGTAGATATCTTGAAAAGAAGAATAAAGTTGATGCGGAAGTTGCAAGGCTCAGAACAAAGAGAGTCGGCATAGATACGTTCAGGGAATTCCTGTACGAACATGAGATCCGTAAAGCTGAGGAAGCGTGTTCGGGTGATCCTGTTAAACTCGAACAGCTTGACAGAAAGAAAATAGAACTTGAAGAAACTGCTAATCAGTGCTTTGCAGATATTCTGAAGAGACCTGCCATCTATTACAGCGATCTTGAGGAGATAGATGATGAGACGCGCCCTTCCCTCTCGGAAAATGAGAAGACGGAGGTGGAAGTGATCCTCAAATACGATGGATATATACAAAAGCAGATCAACGAGGTGGAAAAGCTCAGAAGTCTTGAGGATAAGAAGCTCAGCGAAAATCTCGATTACAATTCGATAAAAGGTCTGAGGCTCGAAGCAAGGCAGAAACTTTCGGATATACGCCCTATTACTGTAGGACAGGCCAGCCGCATTTCAGGCGTCTCCCCTGCTGATATAAATGTACTGCTCGTATATCTCGAAAAAGTGATGCGGTCAAGGAATTGATGTTTTAATATACAGAAATGATGAATACAAATTATGATCCGGCAATAACAGAACAGCTTCAGCATAGATTCGGTAAGCAGAAGGCATCTGCCCTCCTCGCCTACATAGATCTTGTGCTGGACAGAAACGAGCATATAAATCTTACAGCTGTAAGAGATCACAACGAAGCGCTTATAAAGCATGTGCTTGATTCTCTTGCCATTGTAGATCTGCCTGAATATAAGGAAGCTGAAAAGATCATTGATGTCGGTACCGGAGCCGGATTCCCGGGTGCGCTGCTTGCTATTGTAAGCCCGGATAAAGAGTTTACCCTTCTTGATTCTACTTTAAAGCGGCTCAGAGTAATCGACGAGTTTGCGCAGACACTTAATATATCTAATCTCAGGACAGTTCATGCCCGGGCAGAAGAAATCTCCAGGAAGCCTGATTACAGCGAGGCTTTCGATATATGTGTCTCCAGAGCCGTTGCTAATCTGGAAAAGCTTTCAGGATGGTGCCTTCCTTTTGTCAGAAAAGGAGGCTCGTTCATTGCATATAAGGGCGAAAACTATGAGGAAGAACTTGTACAGGCAGGCAAGGTCCTCAATAAGAATAAGGCCCGCCTTTCCTATGTTGAATCCTATAAAAATGTCCCGGAGGAAATATCCGGACATGTACTTCTGATAATCTCCAAATAGAATGTTTCACGTGGAACATTTTCAACTCTGAATAAGGTAAATGTTTCACGTGGAACATTTTTTAACTATCTATATGTAGTGGTTAGTCTTTGCATACGGCACAATTTGCATTATGCATTTATTAAAGGCCACTAAAATCACCGAAACATCACACTAAAACCACTATAAGAAGTAGAAAACTGCTCCATAATTGCAGTATAATACACGGAAGTGTTTAATCGGGAACTATGTCCCGCAGGAGGTAATTAATGGGCAAGGCTATTGCTATTTTCAATCAAAAGGGCGGTGTAGGAAAAACGACCACTAACATCAACCTGGCAGCGTGTCTGGCACGCAGGGGGAAGAAGGTCCTTATGGTAGACATCGATCCGCAGGGTAATACGACCAGCGGTATCGGAATACGCAAGAGGACACTGAAGTCTACCCTCTATGATGCTCTGATAGACACTGATTTTGATGTCAGAAAAGCCGTCCTGCCAACGAATACTGAGAACCTCTTCCTCATTCCTGCAAGTGTTGATCTTGCCGGCGCAGAGGTTGAGCTGGCTCTGCTTGAGGGCCGTGAACGCAGGCTTAAGAGGGTTCTTGATGCTGTAAGAGATGATTATGACTATATTCTGGTGGACTGCCCTCCTTCCCTGGGCATCCTGACGATCAACTCTCTTACTGCTGTCAACAGTGTTCTTATCCCTATTCAGTGCGAATTCTACGCGCTTGAGGGAGTCAGCCAGCTCATAAGCACCATAGAAAAGGTGAAAGAGAGACTGAATCCGGGTCTTTACATAGACGGAGTCATACTGAGCATGTTCGACGGAAGAACAAACCTCTCCCAGGCTGTAGTCGCAGACGTAAGAAACTTCTTCGGCCCGGCCATGTACCACACGATAATCCCTCGTAACGTAAGGCTTGCAGAAGCTCCAAGCTTCGGTAAACCGATCATAGACTATGACCCGAAAGCGCAGGGCGCTAAGGCATACCAGGAATTCACCAAGGAATTTCTGGCCAGAGAAAGAGCAAGAAAGAGAGCGAAGAAATAATGGCCAAGAAAGCAGGACTCGGGAGGGGATTAGACGCACTCTTTGCTGACGCAGCCCCTGTAGACGAAAAATGGAGATCCGGTGACGCCTACACAGAGGAAGAAGCTTCAAAATCTGCAGATAACGCAGAAAATGAAGACAGGGTCCTATATATCGATATAAACAACATCAGACCAAACAGCGCCCAGCCACGTAAGCATTTCGACGAGGAAAAGCTCGGTGAACTGGCCAGTTCCATAAAAACGAATGGCGTTATACAGCCACTCATAGTCAGAGAAAGCACCAACGGTTATGAGCTGGTCGCCGGTGAAAGAAGATGGCGTGCAGCCAGAATGTCGGGTCTGAGAACAGTACCTTGTATCGTAAGGAATTTCGACGACAGGCAGAATGCCATCGTAGCAATCATCGAAAATATGCAGAGAGAAGACCTCGATCCTATAGAAGAGGCTCTCGGGCTCAAGTCGATGACCGAGAAGTACGGTTTCACTCAGGAGCAGGTGTCAGCTTCGCTCGGAAGGAGCCGCACATATATCACGAACAGCATCAGGCTGCTCAAATTACCTGAAGAGATCCAACAGTACGTATCCAACGGACAGATGTCCGCTGCTCACGGAAGGACTATAATAAATATCCCTGACAAGGCAAGGCAAAAGGAAATTGCTGACAAGATAATCCGTAATGATCTTTCTGTAAGAGCTACCGAAAGGCTTGCGGAAAAAGTCAAGGACGAGCTCAGGCCGGAGCGCAAGCGCCGTAAAAAGGCTGCCGATACAGATAAGACTAAAGCTGCCGAGATCACAGCTGTCGAAAGAGAGCTTATGACGATGCTTGGCACTAAGGTTCAGATATCCGGCGATGAAAGCAAGGGAAAGATCGAGCTTGAGTATTACAGTCTCGATGAGTTAAACAGGCTTATCGACGCTTTGAGGGAAGCCTTCAAGTAGAGAGGAGAAGTCATGGACATTCAGTTTATCAGGACGCTTCCGATCCCGGCATGCGCTGTCAGTCCCGACGGCATAATAACCGGTGCCAATCCGCTCATGAAGAATGTATTTGTTTACGAGGATATCGTAGGATACAACTTTTTCACAATGACGGGTTTTAAGCGTGACCAGCTCATGCAGGCAAACCAGGAAGAGATGGTCCTTGAGCGCAACGGCAAGCTGTTCAAGCTCTGGGTAAATGAAGAGGCAAAGATTGACGAAGACATAGTAGTGTTCTTCGACGAAGCGACTGCCAGGGAATCTTTCAAGAACAAGCTTGAGAGCGAGAGAGCGGCTATCGTATATATCAACATCGATAACTACGATGAGCTTATCGCAAGTTCTCCGGAAGATCTCAGAAGGCTTATACCGGCTCAGATCGACGGACTGCTTCGTAAGTGGGGCGACTCGTTCAAATCACCTGTAATAAGCACAGGGGATGACAGATACGTCATGTACACAACCAGCGGTCAGCTGAAAAACATGATAGAAGAGAACTTCAGCATTCTTGATGAAGTAAGGAATCTTGAGTCGAAGATAGATTTCCCGGCGTCAATAAGTTTAGGCATCGGAATCTCAAATATATCGCTGATAGAGTCGACAGAACTGGCTGAAGCTGCGCTCGAGCTTGCACTCGGGCGCGGCGGCGACCAGGCGGTCGTCAAGACAGACGACGGCACCCGGTATTACGGAGGAACGCTCCAGTCGCTCGAGAAGAACAACCGCAGCAAGCCTAGAGTCATCGCTCATGCGATGAAAGCACTCATAGATGATGCCGATAAGGTGTTCATCATGGGGCACAGATGGCCTGACATGGATGCGTTCGGATCGGCGCTCGGGGCAAGCTCTATCTGCAGTTTTCTCGGAAAAGACTCGTATATCGTCATGGACAAGCACAATGAAGCGCTTGACACCATCTATAACAAGGCCTCAGACACCGAGATATATAACATAATCAAGCCTGAGAGGGCACTCAGAATGGTGACGGATATGTCTCTGCTCATTATTGTAGACACCAACAGACCGATGCTGGTGGAGTGTCCTGAACTGGCAGACGCGTGCAAAACGAGAGTCGTTATCGACCATCACAGGTTGACAACGGATTCATATCACAACTCGGCAGTAGCCTATGTGGAAAGCTACGCGTCATCTGCAAGCGAGCTCATCGCAGAACTGATGCAGCACTTCTCGCAGAAGCGTTTCATCAGCAAACTTGAGGCTGAGGCGATGCTCGCAGGCATAATGGTCGACTCCAATAACTTCTCCGGAAGGACCGGAGTCAGGACCTTTGAAGCAGCCTCGTGGCTAAAGCGCGGCGGCGCGGACAGCACTGAGGTGAAAAAATTCTTCCAGGTAAGACAGGAAGACTTCCTTGCAAAAGCGAATGCGATACTCGGAGCGGATTTCTCTCCTGACGGAGTCGTGTACGCCATAACAGAAGGCATTACAAATAACATTCAGATAATCAACGCGCAGGTCGCTGATGAGCTCATGACGGTCAAAGGCACAAAGGCAGCCTTTGTCCTCGGAAGAAACATGAGGGGTCAGACCGTAGTAAGCGCAAGGTCTCTGGGAGAAATCAACGTACAGTCCATCATGGAAAAACTGGGGGGAGGCGGACACTTTACATCTGCCGCGGTCCAGTCAGACGAGCCGCTTGCAGAGGTGCTCGTCCGAATAAAGAAGAGCGTCAAAGAAGCATTCGACAAGGAAGAAGAAGAGCGCAGACGCACCCTGAGCAAGACTCAGGAAATAGAACTGATCAGATGATCCGGGAAAACGGAGGAAAACATAATGGAAGTCATTTTGAAACAGGATGTCAAAGGAACAGGCAAGGCAGGTCAGGTAGTAAAGGTGAGCGACGGTTACGCGCGCAATAAGCTGATACCGGGAGGCCTCGCGGTAGAGGCCACTCCTGCCAACAAGAAAGCCATAGAGAGAGAAAAGGCAAAAGCCAAAGAGAAGTACGAGGCTGAAAAGGCAGCTGCACTCGATCTCTCTCATCAGCTCGCCGATAAGATCATCGTTGTGAAGACAAAGGTAGGCGAAAACGGCAGGCTCTTCGGCGCCATTACTTCGAAGGAGATCGCTTCTGCAATCACGGAGCAGACCGGAATAGAGGTAGACAAGAGAAAGATCGTACTTGATAAGCCGATCAAGGAGACAGGCGTTGAGACTGTTGAGATCAAGCTGTTCCAGGATGTAAAAGCCAAGGTGGTCGTCAAGATCGAAGGCGGAAAGTAAAAATGGACGAAGAAAGAAAAGATGTACTGCTTCCGCCGGTAGATATAGAAGCTGAGAAAGCGGTGCTGGGATCCATGCTCAAGAATCAGGACGCAAGGGCTGATGTCAGTGCGATGCTGAGACCTGAGGACTTTTACCTCAAGGAGCATCAGGAGATCTACAGGACCATGATTGACATGGACCAGAAAGGCACCGGGATCGATATCACTACGGTGTATTCGGCTCTGAAGCAGAGGAAGACCGCCGACATGGTGGGAGGAATCACATACCTGAGCAGGCTGATGGACGAGGCCATCGTTCCTTCGAATGCCCGCTATTATGCAGAGACGGTCTCGGACAAATCAAAGATGAGGCAGCTTATCACTGAGGCAGAGTCGATAAGGGACGCGGCTTATTCTTCCGAGATCCCGCCTGAGGACATACTTGACAACGCCGAACAGCGGATCCTCGAGATCGCGCATAAGGCGCAGCGTAATAATTATGTCGATGTCAACGATGTGCTCTTTGAAAACATCAAACAGCTCCAGGAACTGGAGAAAAACGGCAATGACAAGGGCATTCCGACAGGATTCAGGGATGTCGACAAGATCCTCGGCGGATTCCAGAAGACAGACCTCATAATACTGGCCGCCAGACCGGGCGTCGGAAAGACGGCATGGGCTCTCAATGTTGCGGAGCACGCGGCATCGGTCGGTAAAAAGGTAATGATATTCAGCCTTGAGATGGCCAACACGCAGCTCGGCGAGAGACTGCTCTCGATGACTTCGAGCGTGCCTCTGGAGAACATCCACAAGGGAAACATTTCCATGGAGGAGTGGGAAGATCTTTCCGCTGCCCAGGACAGTTTTTACGGGCTGGACATGGTCATCGATGAATCATCGGTGATCACACCGGTAGAGATGAAGAACAAGTGCCGCCGCTTCAAGCAGGAGAAGGGAGACCTCGATCTGGTCGTCATAGACTACCTGCAGCTGATGAGCATGGGCGGTTACAGGATAGAGCAGCGTGAGAAAGAGATCGCTGCAATCACAAGATCGATAAAGATCATGGCCAAGGAGCTTGACTGCGCGGTAATACTGCTGTCTCAGCTTTCCAGAGGCCCGGAGCAGCGCGGAGGCGACCACATGCCGAAGCTGTCCGACCTGAGGGATTCAGGAGCTATCGAGCAGGACGCCGACGTAGTTATCTTCCTCAAGAGAGACGACTACTACAGCTCCGAAGACGAAAGAGCGAATATAGATGACAGCACAGGCCTCACCTGTGCAGTAAATATAGCCAAGCACAGAAACGGTCCGGTCGGCATAGCTAATCTGACATGGATCCCTAGATACGTAAAATTCGGCAACATGGCAAGAGAGTAAGAGCTATGGCAAAAGTCAGGATGTCGTTAGACAAAGGAAGGGACATCTTCCTTCACAGAACAAAGGTTGAAAACCTGTTTATCAGTGAGTATCTTCCGGATGCGCCGGGAGACTACGTTAAGGTGTTTCTTTTCGGACTCATGTACGCCCAGTATGAGCTCAGGCCTGACAGAAGTGAGCTCGCGAAGCTGCTTGCTCTCAGCGAGGCGGAGATCGCAGAAGCCTGGATATACTGGGAATCCAGGGGTCTGGTAAGAATTGTTCGCGAGAAGGACAGCAACAATGAAGAAGTAAGCCATGTGATATTCCTGAGCAAGATCGATGAGCTGTACGGCAAGCTGAGCGAGGCGCAGCCGGCTGAAGCTGTCGCTGAGGAGGTACCGGCAGAAGATGAACTGCCGTTGTACGTCTCGATCGATGACATGGACTTCGATGAGGTAATAAATGACAAGCTCGTCGACAGAAGGCTCCGTGAGCTTTACGATAAGTATCAGGTCACAACAGGCAGAACTGTTTCCAGGCAGGAGATTTCCAAGATCGAAGATGCTATCAAGGTATATGGCATAGAGCCTGAAATCTTTGACTTCGCGATCGACTACTGCGCCGATCTTGAGAAGTACAGCATCGACTACATCTTTAAGGTAGCACTCAGATGGACCGAAGACGGCTGCCGCACGGTCGAGGAAGCAAAGAGACTGCTCGACAGACACAGCCGCAGGAACGACTGCTACAGGCAGGTGTTCAGGGCGCTCGGATTCAACAGACTGCCGGCCCCGATAGACCGCGAGATCATGGACAGATGGTTTGATGAAATGAACTGCTCACTTGCGGAAGTACTCGATGCCTGCTCTGCGGCCGCAGGGCTCAGAGAGCCTAACCTGAAATACGTCAACAAGGTAATAGAGAACCGCCGGCTCGAGAAAGGCGGCATCAACACCAGACTCCCAAAAGACAGCAATCAGAATGGTTCCGCGGAAGCTTCAGCCGCAGAGGAAGGAAGCCCGGTGAGCCGCAAGGTGCTGGCAGACTATTACGAATTCATAAGGAATGAAGATGAAAAAGAGCGCGAAGCGCGCATAGTGGAAGTCCTCAGAAAGATACCGCAAATGAGGGAGGTTTTCGAGGCGGAGAGCAGCGTCAATTCAAAGATGCTTTCGCTGCGGCCGGGAGCCGATAATCTCGATGCAAGACAGAGGCTGAGGGCCGAAAGAATAGCGATAGAAGAAAAAAGAAAACAGCTGCTTGCCGGTAACGGTTATCCGAGCGACTATCTGACAAGAAAGTTCAGATGCAATATCTGTAAGGATACCGGTTATACGGACGAGGGTATGGTGTGCAGCTGCTGCAGAGAACGCGCTGCAGAAGCATACAGATGGCACACAGATAAAGAAAAGGCGTAGATGACAGTTAACGAAACAGAAGATAAAACATTAAATACAGAAATCGAAGAAGTACAGCCCGCACTCGATGACGCTCAGATAAGAGCGGCCGCTTTGGCATATGCGAAATTCCTCAGGGACAACGATCTTGTTCCGGGCGAAGCCGCTTATGCAGAGCCTGCTGAGACCGGCGATGAGGTTGCAGAGCCTGTTGCAGAAGCACCGTCTGAAGAGGCTCCTGCTGAGGAAGAACCAAAGGCGGAAGAAGAAACGGATCAGAAGAATAAGGGCGGCGGGAAGAAAAAACGGAAAGCAAAAAAAGCTGCGGACCTTAAAAAGATACAGGAGAGAGAGAAAGCCAAGGCAAAAGACAGGGAGAAATTCCTCGAGGGTGGAAAGGATCCTCTCGCGTCAGTAATGAATCTCCACGATAAGGTCCAGGACAGCATTGACAATACGCTAAGCAAGCTCGGCAAGGACATAATAAGAGGTGCTCACAGGATAGGCTCTTCTTACAACAACACCAGACGCGGCATCGGCATAGCCATACTTGTCACCGGACTGCTGGCTGCCGGGATCCTGATCGTGTTCGACATGTTCACGGTCTATGAATATGCGTATAACGGAAAGGTTCTCGGGTATGTAAAGAACCAGGAAGAGGTCACCGACATTCTTGATGTAGCGGCCAGACAGCTCACATATAACAGCAGTACTGAGGCGGACGTCAAGTTCGTTGCAAACCAGAACGTGACATTCAACCCTGTTGACGGCAGAGGCAAGAGCACTGATGATTCGGATACAGTAGTAAATAAGCTTATTTACATGACTGACATCGAAACAGAGGCCTACGCTGTATACGACGGAGACAAAGTGGTGGCGGTCGTAAAGGACCAGAATGACGCTGATACTCTCCTGCTCCGTACTAAAGCTGATCTCTCAGTCCCTGACAAAGGAATGGAGCTCATCTCCTCTGAATTCACCAACGAGCTGTCCGTTAAACCGGTCAATGTACTGCTCGGAAGCGTACAGAGCAACGCAGCCGCGCAGGAGCAGATGACGAACGGCGGCACGATGAATACATATCATATAGTCGAGAACGGCGAGACAGTCCACAGCCTCGCGTCGGATTTCGGAGTTGAGGATTTCGAAGTATATGACGAAAGCAACAATGAGCCGGTCACCGAGGTGGAAGCAGGCGACAGGGTCTGTATCAGATGCAATGTCTCCCCTGTAGCCGTCAAGATGGTAGAACAGGGCAGACTCAAGGAAGTCATTGAATATGAGACCATAAAAAAGGAGACCGACGAGTATTATAAAGGCGACTCTCATCTTGAGCAGGAAGGCCAGAACGGAGTGCAGATATTCGAGGGCGTGATCACCAAGATCAGCGGAGAGGTCACCGACAGAAAAGAAACTGCTGAACCCGAAATAATCAGAGAAAAGAAAGACAAGATCATCCTTGTAGGCACAGCGGAAAGACCTAAGACCGCCGCTACGGGAACCTTCATAATGCCGATAGAGCATTATGTCGTAACCTCAGAATGGGGCGGCAGATGGGGCCGTATGCACGAAGGAATGGACTTTGGAGCCGGAACAGGCACACCGATATATGCTTCAGACGGTGGCAAGGTCATCAAGGCGAACTACTGGTCCGGACACGGACTGTGCGTAGAGATTGATCACGGCAACGGAGTTATTACTAGGTATTCCCACTGCAGCGCAGTGCATGTAAGTATCGGAGACCTGGTATATCAGGGACAGCATATAGCGAATGTAGGAAATACCGGACACAGCTTCGGCAGCCACCTGCACTTTGAGGTAAGAGTGAACGGCGTTTCACAGAACCCGAGAAATTACGTTAATCCATAGCCCGCACAAAAGAGCGGAGGTCAGGAATTGGCAAAAAAACGCAAAAGACAATTTGATACACAGGAAATCCAGTGGGATGACGAGGAGCTCAGGCAGCGCATCGAAGAGAGGCGCAGAAGGAGCACCATCAGCAGGCGAAGAAGAAAGCTGATCACCCTGATCCTTCTTGTAGCTGTTTTCAGCATGCTCGCTACTATGTGCGGGAAAGACATCGTCAGGCTGAAGGCTGAAAACCGTGCTCTCAAGAAACAGCAGATTGCTCTCGAACAGCAGAGGGAAGAGCTGCAGGAAGAGCTTAAGAACGCCAACAAGCAGGAATATATCAGAGAACAGGCTAAAAAGCAGCTCAGACTGCTTAACCCGGGCGAGATCCTTTTCACCTTTGAGGAGGAAGAGGCCCAGGAAGAACCTGAAAACGCCGATAAAGCTGAGGAAGAGAAGACCGACAAGGAGAAAAAGGACGGAGGCTCTGATGGGTAAAAAGCATTCTCATAGAGTTCAGTCAAAAAGGCCAAAGAGCCTTGCCGGAGTCAGACCGCATAAGAGTCTCGGTCAGAATTTTCTTATCGATGAAGAGGTGATACAAACCATAATCGAAGAAAGCGGAGTGACGGATGAGACTCTCGTGCTGGAGATAGGACCGGGAACAGGCGCGCTTACGCTCCCTCTCGCTGAGCGGGCGGGCAGAGTAATAGCCGTCGATCTCGATCCGGACATGATAGAAGGCCTCAGGATTAAGACATTCGGGATGAACAACGTTGAGCTGATCCATGGGGACATCCTTCAGCAGGATATTCGGGAGATCACATCGAGGAGTATGGAAGAACATGGACTCTCCGAGCTCCGGATAATCGGCAATCTCCCCTATTACATCACGACACCGATCATCATGAAGCTCCTTGAAGCAGGTACCGGTGCCAGGAGCATCACAGTTATGATGCAGAAAGAAGTCGGCGACAGGATCGCCGCTGAGCCCGGAACAAGAGCTTCGGGCGCCATCACATATCCGGTCCACTATTATTCGGAGGTCACAGAAATCATAGATGTGCCAAGGGAGTGCTTCTACCCTGTTCCGGGAGTGGATTCCGTTGTACTAAGACTTGATCTCAGGGATAAGCCCGAAGTTGAAGTAAAAAGCGAGGAGATGCTGATGCGCTGCGTAAAGGCGGGTTTTGCAATGAGGAGGAAGACCCTGCTGAATGCGCTCACATCTCTGGGCGGATATGACAAAAAAACACTGTCTGATGCACTCGAAAGCGCGGGCATCGACCCGGGCCGGAGAGCTGAAAGCCTTTCACTCGAAGAGTTTGCAAGGCTTGCTGACAGTTTGCAGGAGGCATAACTTTGCAGGATAAGATTCGCAGGTTCCTTGCTGTGATCGCTGCTTTCTTCAGGAAGGCCGGTCAGGGCATCGGAAACGCATTCCATAAGATATTACCGAAAAGGGCGTCAAAATATTTTGACGCAGATCTTCATGAGTTCAAGTACATCGGGATCATGGCGCTCATCTCGCTGGCGATCTATGTCTACATAGAGGAGTTCGCGAGGCTCACCACGAGCCCGGTCGAAGGGCTGCGCTGGGTGTTCACCCATCCGGTGGTATTCCTTTACAACGCTCTTATAATCTTTGCGACTTTGACAATAGCCCTGCTGTTTAAAAGGCGCAGGTTCGTATTGTTCATGGTTTCGCTTGTCTGGCTGGGCCTGGGCACTGCAAACGGTGTGATCCTTATGAACAGGATGACTCCTTTCACTCTCTATGATTTCACCAATTTCGCAGACGGTATCACCATTGCAACCACCTACTTCTCTAAACTCCAGATAATTCTGTTTCTTATAGCCCTGGCGCTTGGTGTCGCGGCTATAGCCATGATATTCATCAGGAGCGAGAAGTGGAAAAACATAAATTATAAAAAGAGTATCACAGTAATCATTCTGGCAGCGGCAGTTGCCGGAGGGGCGACGGTCGGTCTTCTGAGAGCAGGTGTGATAAGCTCGTTCTTCGGAAACCTCAACTACGCATACAGAGATTTCGGCATGCCTTACTGCTTCATCTCAACGTCTGTAAACGCAGGGATCTCAAGGCCGAGGGGCTACTCTGAAGATCTGATCGCAGGCATACTTGAGGATAAGACTAAAAAAGGCACCGATACACTGCTGAAAGAGAAAGAAGACAGTACTGAGCATCCGAATATCATCGTGCTTCAGATGGAGTCCTTTACAGTTGCGCAGGACTATGCAAACCTGGAAGTCTCCAGGGATCCTACTCCTGTGTTCAACAAGCTCTATAAGGAGTATACTTCCGGAAGCTTCGTGGTACCGGCCTGCGGTGCCGGAACAGCCAACACGGAGTTCGAGGTGCTGACAGGAATCAGCGCCAAGTTCTTCGGACCGGGCGAGTATCCATATAAAGGAAAGCTGCGCAAGAACGTTCTTGAGAGCATGGCATATGTGGCGCGTTCACACGGATACAATACTGCGGCTCTTCACAACCACAGAGCGCTCTTCTACAACAGAAACGAAGTTTATGCGAACCTCGGATTCAATACATTCACTTCTGTCGAATACATGAACAATGTATCATTCACTCCTACCAACTGGTGCAAGGATAAAGTGCTTACCGGCGAGATCATGGAGATCATGAAGTCGACTAAGGAAAGAGACTTTATGCATGTCATATCGGTTGAGGGTCACGGCGCATATCCGACAGACAGAGTCTTCAAGAAGCCATATACCGAGGTCACCGCCGAAGATGAGATCACCAAGTGGAAGTATGAGTATTACCTCAACGAGTGCCATGAGATGGATACCTTCATCGGAGATCTGATCGAAGAGATCGAGAAAAGCGGTGAGCCGACGATCATGATAATCTACGGCGACCACATCCCTGCTCTTGATGTGAAGGAAGAGAACTACAAGCAGAAAGACCTGTATACAACGCGCTATGTGATATGGGACAACATCGGACTTCCTAAGAAAGACCGCGACATCCATTCGTATGAGAGCGGGGCTATATTGCTCAAAGATGCCGGACTCAGTCACGAAGGTATTATTTTCGACTACCAGCAGTCAAACAAGCCGAGTAAAGACAAAACCTACCTTTCCGATCAGGAGGCCCTGGCTTATGACATGCTTTACGGCAGACAGTACGCTTATGGCGGCAGTGAGCCATACGAGCCGGTCGACATGAAGATGGGTCACAAGAGTATCAAGATCAAGGATCTGGTGAAGATCGGAGACAGGTACTACATAAGAGGCGACAACTTTACTGAGAGATCGATCATAAGCATGAACGGCAAGCAGCTGTCGACAGTCTATCTGTCGCCGACACTGCTGGCCCTGAATGAGACCATTGATCCGCAGGACGTCGACAAGCTGGAAGTCAGTCAGGTGGATAAGTCTAAAGAAACGGTACTGACAACAGTCGGAGCCAACGAAGAGCTGTAAAACAAAGGTATTTGGAAAAGGGTCCAATATGGAAGAAATAATTGAAAAGAATACAGTAATAGAAGAAGCTGTTGCAGACGAAGCAGCTGAAATCCAGCCGGAACTGTCAGAGACGGTTTCTGAGGCCGATGCTGCACCGGAAAACGACGGCAAATATGATGTTGAAGGGATTCTGGAGCTGGCGGATGACGGCTTTGGTTTTCTCAGATTCGACAATTTCTTGACTTCGAGCAAGGATATCTATGTGTCCCCTACTCAGATCAGGCGTTTTGGCCTGAGGACGGGAGACAAGATACTCGGTATTGCAAGAAAGCCTAGGGGAACTGAGAAGTTTGGCGCCCTTCTGTATGTGAAGACAGTAAACGGGTTCGACCCTATGACGGCAAAGAGAAGACCGCACTTTGACAGCCTCACCCCTATCTTCGCAAATGAGAAGATAGTGCTCGAGAATTCGAGCATTGACCTTTCGACAAGGGTCATGGATCTGGTGGCTCCTATCGGCAGAGGACAGAGAGGACTCATAGTTGCTCAGCCTAAGGCCGGCAAGACCGTGCTGCTCAAGAAGATAGCTGCTTCGGTAGAGGACAAGTATCCTGACATTGAGCTGATAGTTCTGCTTGTGGATGAAAGACCTGAAGAGGTCACGGACATGAAGAGGAGCCTGAAGCATTCCGAGGTCATATACTCTACTTTCGATGAGGAGACAAAACACCATGTAAAGGTAGCGCAGATGGTGATCGAGCGCGCGAAGCGACTTGCGGAGTCAGGCAAAGACGTAATGATACTGCTTGACTCGATCACAAGGCTTGCCAGAGCCTACAACATGGAGGTGCCGGCGTCCGGAAGGACTCTGTCCGGCGGTCTCGACCCGGGTGCGCTGCACCCGCCGAAGAAGTTCTTCGGCACAGCGCGGAATCTCGAAGAAGGCGGCAGCGTAACTATACTGGCTACCGCGCTGGTCGAGACCGGTTCGCGCATGGATGATGTCATATATGAAGAGTTCAAGGGTACCGGCAACATGGAGCTCCATCTCGACAGGCAGCTCAGCGAACGCCGCATCTTCCCTGCTATTGATCTGTATAAATCAGGTACAAGGCGCGAAGACCTCCTGCTCACACAGGAGGAATATCAGGTCATGTACATGCTGCGCAGAGCCATGAGTTCGGGCAGTGTCATGGATGTGACCGAAGAAATTATTGACAATCTTTCCAGCACAAAGTGCAATGCGGATTTTGTCAATTTCATGCTTAAGAAAATGCACTGATACTAATAATGGCAAAGATAGATTACAGTAAAATTTTTATAAAAGAAGCCTGCCCTACCACTATTGGCGGTCAGGCTGTGATGGAAGGCGTCATGATGCAGGGCCCGGACAGGGTCGCGCTTGCAATGCGTCTGCCTTCAGGTGAGCTATACCTTAAAACGAAGCTCAAGAAGAAACAGAGCCCGGCGATGAAGATACCTTTCGTCAGAGGCGTCGTTTCTTTCGTGAACGCGCTCGTCGGAGGCATGGGCACGCTGATGGAGTCTGCCGATATACTTGAAACTTACGCTCCTGAGGAGTACGCCGAGGAGGAAGGAAAACTCGAAGCCTGGATCAATAAAAAGTTTGGAGAAAAGGCTGCGTGGAACTTCCTTATGACCACTGCGCTGCTCTTTGCGGTTGCGGTCTCGGTCATATTCTTTATAATCCTGCCGACCTGGGTCGTGAACTTCCTCGGAAAGTGGATACAGAGTGCGGTCGTGCTGAACCTTATAGAAGGAATCCTCAGGATCGCTATGTTTGTAGCTTATGTTGCGGCGATACGCGGGATGAACGATATAAAGACACTCTTCCAGTACCACGGAGCCGAGCATAAGTCGATCCACTGCTACGAAAATGACAGGGTCCTCTGCCCGGAAAACGCAGAGGAGTTCTATACGCTGCATCCGAGATGCGGCACCAGCTTCCTGGTGTTCGTGCTTGTTGTGAGCCTGCTTCTCTTCAGCTTCCTGGGATGGCCTAATCTGGTATGGAGGATAGTGTCAAGGATACTGCTTCTGCCTGTTATTGCGGCCATAAGCTTCGAACTTCTGAGGTGGGCCGGCAGATCCAACGGGAAGATCGTGCGCATACTCAGCTGGCCGGGGCTCCAGCTGCAGAGGCTTACTACTGCTGAACCTAATAGGGATCAGCTGGAAGTTGCCCTGCTTTCGCTCAAGGCAGTACTCGTGGATCCGGGTGTGCCTGAGATCAACGGATTTGTTGACAAGGATGGCAATCCTGTGAGATCCAGAGCCGAAGTGAAAGCAATAGAGCGCGAGATGGAAGCCTGGGCGGCAGATGTTGAAGCTCACACCGAGGCAAACAAGAAAGCGGCAGCTGCGGCAATAGACGATCTCACACGTATAGAGGAGAGAACAGTTTTTGAAGACCCGGCCAATGGTGCGAGCGATGAGGAGATCAACAGCGCCATAGATTTTCTTGGCGGACTCGACAGTGATGGCTACACTATCGTTGCTCCCGATGAGACGGACGGCCGCACGCTCGTAAGAGCGATTGCCGACAGAGAAGCGATGGAGGCAAAGGCCAGAACGCTTGCGCGAAGATATACGAAAGACATCCAGACCTATGAGAATGCGCTCAACTGGGGTAAGGCTGCTCTCAGCATGCTCCCTAACGGCAAAAACGAGGCAAGGATGATAATGTCATATGCGACCGGCCTCGGCACAGCCGAGCTCATCACAAGAGCGAAGGAGCTCATGCACGATGATGACTTCGAAGAGTTCCAGAAAAGGATATACCGGAGGATCGAGGGTGTTCCTCTTCAGTATATTCTCGGCATGCAGGAGTTCATGGGCCTGCCTTTCAGGGTCAACCCTTCGGTGCTTATACCTCGTCTGGATACTGAAATACTGGCGGATAAAGCAATAGAGATCCTTAAGCAGAGGCGCTTCAGAAATCCTGAAGTGCTCGACCTTTGTACCGGCAGCGGTGCTCTCGGGATCAGTATTGCATCAAAGGTGCCTGAGGCTATAGTGACCATGACTGATGCTTCAGAGGAGGCGCTTCATACTGCCATGGGCAATGCCGGACTGAACGGAGTAAACCGCCGCTGCATTTTCCTGCTTGGTGACATGTTTGACGCGGTTCCGGGTGACAAGCATTACGACATGATAGTATGCAATCCGCCGTATATTCCAAGCGCGGTCATCGATACGCTGGATGTCGAAGTTAAGGACCACGAGCCGCGCATGGCTCTCGACGGCGGCAGGGACGGCCTCGATTATTACAGGATAATCGCTGAACAGGCGGGACTTCATCTCAAATCAGAAGGAGTGCTTGCCCTTGAGATCGGTGCTGAGCAGGCAGCAGATGTAAAGAAGCTGCTCAACGAGGCAAACACATACAGCGACATACGCGTGGTCCGCGATCTGGCATATCTGGACCGCGTGATCATAGCAACGCGCAGATAAGCGCACACAGGGAACGATTCTTATGACAGAAATGGAAAGAATGAAAGCCGGGCTGCTGTATGATCCCGGAGATGAAGAAGTGCTGTCAGAGCAGAGACAATTTGCAGATAAGCTGAAGGCGTTCAATGATCTCAGGCCGTCGCAGTCAGAGGAGATAATGCGGTACACAAAGGAGATCTTTGCGGAATGCGGAGATGAAGTGTACATCCAGAGACCGCTGTATGCAAACTGGGGCGGCAGCCATGTGCACATGGGATCAAACATTTACGCAAACTTCAACCTGACTCTGGTCGATGACGGACATATTTACATAGGCGACTGGGTCAAGTTCGGCCCGAATGTCACCATTGTGACAGCAGGCCATCCGGTGCTTCCGGAGCTCAGAAAGGATCCTGCGCTTCAGTTCAACAAGGACGTCCGCATTGAGGAAGGCGTATGGATAGGAGCAGGCGTTGTCGTGCTCCCGGGAGTGACCATAGGAAAGAACAGCGTCATAGGCGCGGGCAGCATCGTAACGAAAGATATTCCGGAAAACGTAGTTGCGGTCGGCAATCCCTGCAGGGTCATGAGAACGATCGGACAGAGGGACAGAGAAACGTTTTTCAGGGACGAGAGAATAGACTGGGAGGAACTCAATGGCTAAGGTAATACTGATCAACGGAAGCCCGAGGGCAGATCAGTGCACAGCAACTGCCCTGGAGGAAATGATAAAGACCTTCAATGAAGAGGGCATTGAAACTGAACTCATTCATATCGGGAATAAAAACATCAGAGGCTGCGCAGCATGTGGTTATTGCTACACACATGACGGCTGTGTCTTCAATGACATAGTGAACGAAGTCAACGCAAAGCTCGAGAAAGCGGATGGACTCGTCGTCGGAAGCCCTGTATATTACAGCTCACCGAACGGAACTCTCATATCGTTCCTCGACAGACTGTTCTACAGCGCTCAGTACGACATGCACATGAAGGTGGGAGCAGGTGTGGTAAGCGCAAGGCGCGGAGGAACCACGGCTTCGTTCGATGTACTCAACAAGTATTTCAGCATCAGCGGCATGCCGATTGCTACATCCACTTACTGGAATAATGTACACGGATTCACGGCAGAAGACGTAAAGAAAGATGAAGAGGGCCTTCAGGTTATGAGGAACCTCGCGCGCAACATGGCTTTCATGATCAAAGCCATCGCAGATGCAAAAGAGAAATACGGAATGCCGAAGGTTGAGCATGACTCGTTCACAAGCTTCCCTGACGGCAAGTAAAGCAAGGAGGAAATGGATATGTGCCTTTCAACTGTATATAAAAATGAAATTGGCGATGCTAACATGCTCGCAAAAAATGTAGCCGACATAAAGGTGGATGGCGGCACAATAATTTTCACAGACCTTATGGGCATCCGCTACACGTTTAACGGAACGCTCGAAAAGGTGGATCTGATGGACAATTACGTGCTGGTAAAAGAAGCTTAATGCTGTAAAAAAGAGGGAGAACTATGTATTACAACGATTTCAAAGATCTGAAACTGTCCGGTCTCGGCCTTGGCTGCATGAGGCTGCCGTGCATCGATGGCGATGACTCCAGACCAGACCCGCAGGCGGTGCAGGAGATGGTGGATTATGCGATGGCGAATGGCATCAATTATTTCGACACCGCATGGGGTTATCATGCAGGCAACAGCGAAACAGTTGTAGGAGAAGCACTGTCGAAATATGACAGGAGCAGTTTTTATCTTGCCAGCAAGTTCCCGGGCTATGACCTGTCCAACTTCGGAAAGCATGAGGAGATCTTCTATAAGCAGCTTGAGAAATGCAAAACTGACTACTTTGATTTCTACCTCTATCACAACGTGTGCGAGCTGAACATCGACAAGTATCTCGATGACAGCACGGGCCTGACGGAGTTCCTGCTCAAAATGAAAGAAGAAGGCAAGATCCGCCACCTTGGTTTTTCGTGCCACGGAAGCCAGGAAACGATGCACCGTTTCATAATGAAGAATTTCAGACATATCGAGTTCTGTCAGATCCAGCTCAACTACCTCGATCTTGAGTTCCAGAACGCAAAGGACAAGGTCGAAGAGCTCAACAATATCGGCATTCCTATCTGGGTCATGGAGCCTCTTCGCGGAGGCAAGCTTGCACAGTCGTGCCTCGGCGGCGAGAAGCTGCTTGCAAAGAGCAACCCGGATTACACGCCGGCCAACTGGGCATTCGGATTCGTTGAATCGGTACCGGGAGTTACCATGATACTCTCAGGCATGTCCAGCTTTGAGCAGCTGAAGCAGAACATCGAATTCTTCAGTGAAAAGAGAGACCTCAGCGACGATGATATCGCGATCCTGCTGACAGCAGCGCATTATGATACAACAGGCAAGAGCGCCGGGACTGTGCCGTGTACAGCCTGCAGATACTGCACTACCAAGTGCCCGATGGAACTAGATATCCCAAGGCTGCTGGCTCTCTACAACGAGCACGCATACAGTGAGGGCGGATTCATCGCACCTATGGCGCTTGCAGCACTCGACGAGAGCAAGCTTCCATCCGCATGCATCGGATGCGGAGCCTGTGCAGCGGTATGCCCGCAGCAGATAGATATACCGGGAACCATGTCGAAATTCGCCGGAATGCTTAAACACGCAGAGTAAAACAAAAATACAATTTGCACAGTATAAAACCTTGCTATTAACCCCGTCACGGGGTTAATATTTTTATAACAGGAAACTGATGAGGGTGTTTTAGTGCCCTTATTAGTGTAGAGAGGGATATTTTTTAATAAGAAAGAGGAGAAACAATATGAAAGACCTCAAGCATCTTTTGTATTTTGAAAACCTCCTGCAGAATGCAAACAACGAACTGATAGAGCAAGCCAAGAAGGATGGTAAGATCTGCGCAGCCTTTACGTGTGAGAATATACCTGAACCTCTGATGAATCTGGGCAATGCGTTCTCGGTTCGTCTTTTTGCGCCAAATTCCGGCTCACTCGACATCGCTACATATTATATGACGAGCTTTCTGTGCGAGACGAGCAGGGCACTGCTGGAGAGAGCTATCGAGGGCGGCTTCAATTTCGCGGACTGCCTGATCGCGGCGGATGGCTGCACAATGATGAACCGTGCCGCCGAGAACATGGAGCTTCTGCACACCATGGACGAAGGCAAGGAAAAGTTCTTCTATCAGTTCATGGAGATTCCGATGAAGGCGACCGAAAACGGCGTCGCGCTCCTGAAGCTGCAGTCCACCAACCATATACTCAAACCGCTTCACGATAACTACGGCATCGACATTTCAGAGGAAGCCATGCTCAAGGCGGTCGAAGAGCATAATGAGGTATGCAGGCTCATCCGTGAAATCGGTGAATTCCGCAAGGAGGACGATCCGCGCATCACAGGCTATGAGTTCCATGTGATCACGCTGGCAACATACCTGGCACCGAAGTATCTGATTATCGACAAGCTGAGAGAGACCCTCGAAGAGATCAGGACCAGAGAGCCTGACGGCAAGAAATGGCGCGCCCGTGTCCTCGTGGTCGGATCCGAGATCGACGATATCGGTATGATAAAGCTGATCGAAGAGTGCGGCACTTATGTTTGTGCAGACAGGTTCTGCTTCGGCTCGTTCCCTGGAAGAACACCGATCAAGATCGATCCGGATTCAGAGGATGACATCCTTACCCAAATCTGCCGCCACTACACAATGGAGAGCCAGTGCCCTCGTACAATGAACATGGAGAAGGTCTATGGCCGTAAGAAATACGTCAACGACCTCGCGAAGGAATACAGGGCTGACGGAATCATCTACGAGCAGGTAAAGTTCTGCGATCCTTGGGCTTACGAGCGCATGCTTGGCTCGCATATGCTGAGAGAGGATTATGGATTCCCGGTTCTCTCCGTAGACAGACCGTACAACATCAACGCAGGTGCAGGCCAGATGCGTACCCGCGTGCAGGCATTTATCGAAAGCATTGAGATAAAGAAGATCCAGGGAGGTGAGAAGTAATGGCATTCAAAACGGTCAGGAAGATCACTAACCCTAAAAAGAAGAAAGGCGACCAGACACTCGGCAAGCTTTATCCTACAAACGGAAAGACAAAGGTCTTCGTCCGCCGTGAGTGGAGAGGCGTAAAGGATACTCTGTACGATTATTCGAGATGGCTTTATATCATGTCCATCCTTGCAAGATTTATCTCGAAGCCTCGCAACATCAAGGCGATGTTCCGCTACAGGTGGATGGCCAATTATCTGGCAGTTCCTTATATGATGGACAAGTTCACTCTCGGACTGAGAGATGAGCCTCTGCGCATCACTCATACAGCGATGAACTTCGTTATCTACGACGTAGCCAAGACTATGGACAACATCTTCAAGGGCGACCGCCGTACGGGCAATAACAAGAAGTTCTCGGATACATGCGTACTTACAGACGAGAACGCGATGACAGCATTCATGATGGGATTCAAGGATACAACAGCTATCCTCAGAGAGGTCCCTACCATGTTCGTTGCCAATCTGCTGACTCAGAATTCGACAACCCACTATCTCGACGTGGCTCAGGAATTCGGACTCCCGGGCGATGTCTGCCCTATGCCTGAGGCTGAGGCCGGTATCTCGATCGATGACGACTTCGCAGTACTCGGATGCTGCGCCGTTCAGGTCAACACGACATGCGACGGTTCCCTCATGGGCAACGGCGTTATCGCTCACAGACTTGAGCGTGAATATGGCATCCCTACATTCCAGCTGACTGCACCTCTCCGCCATAAGGAGGATGACGTTCAGGAATACGCTGCGAACGATATGAAGGAAGCTGTAAAATTCATAGAAGAGCACGCTCACGAAAAGTGGGACTGGAAGCGTTACTTTGAGAGCGCTGCCAGAGTAAACGATGCAACGAAGCACCGTGCTTTCTGGCTCGACAACAACTCTACTGATTATCCGCAGTTTGTAGGCTCGGTATTCTCACTCTACAATGACACCAACTACATGGGCAACTGCGGAAGATCTGCTCTCTTCCCGCCAAAGGATAAGAAGATCAGCAAGCTCGTTGAGCAGGGATACAAGAAAAAGACGATGATCTGCCCTGAATACAGACACAGATGTATCGTTTGGGGCGTACAGCCGCAGTACAATATCCACATGCTCTACTGGATGATGCATTGCTGGGGCGTTGTGCCTCTGACAGACATGCTGTCGATGGTCAACACCGACATGATCGCTGAAGTAGATACTCCTGAAAACAGAGAGAAAGCCTGGTTCGACATGGCATGGCTCAACGAGAACATGATCATGCGTAACCGTACACACGGCGGATACAAGGTGCTCGTTGATGAGCTCTGGGAGTTCTGCGAGATCATGAACGCCGACATGGTAATGATGTGGGAGCATATGAGCTGCAAGGCTCTGGACGGCCTCCACGGAATGTTCGAAGAGCAGGGACGCGAGAGAGGCATCCACGTTGTGTGGGTATGCCATGACCTCTGCGATCCGAGAGTCTACACAAGACAGGCTATCCGCGATGAGTTCAGCCAGTACATGCGTACAGTACTCCGCGAGGAGCCGCTGGATCCTACTATCGAACATATACCTGATGAAAACATGTGGTAAAAAACGCAGTACGGCGCCCCGTCAGGGGCGCCTTTTTCTATGGAATTGCGTCTTCAACAGGTTTAAAATAACAATGTAATGGAAAGCCGTCTTTTGAAAAAAAGAATACCTTCGGACCCGGACCTGACTGATGGCTCTATAGTCGACAAGGTCCTTCTTTTTGCCATTCCGCTCATGCTGACAAGCATGCTGCAGCAGCTTTTCAATGCTACGGATGTTGCAGTCGTCGGAAAGTTTGCAAGCATGGAAGCGATGGCGGCTGTGGGAAGCAACACTCCTATCGTTTCACTGCTTGTCAATTTCTTTGTAGGAATCTCGGTAGGCACAAACGTGCTCATTTCCCACAACATAGGAGCCAGAGAACCCGAAAAAGCAAAGAGTGCGGTCAGGACGTCCATGGCATTTGCTGTTGCAGCGGGAATTTTCGTTGCGGTGCTCGGAAATATAATCGCCGTACCGATCATCGACCTTTTAGGCGTTCCGGCGGAAGTAAAGGATTATTCGGTCACCTATCTCAGACTGTATTTCAGCGGTGTTCCGTTTATCATGCTCTACAACTTCGAGGCAGCCATTTTCAGGAGCAACGGAAATACAAGGACACCTCTCATCAGCCTCTTCATCGGAGGAGTGTTCAACGTAGCTGCTAATTTGTTTTTCGTTCTTGTTCTTGGAATGGACGTGGACGGAGTAGCCATAGCGACAGTGCTTGCGAACGTGATAAGTTCCATGCTGCTGCTGCACTTCCTGAGAAATGAGGACAGTGTGATTCATGTCAATGTGGCAAAGATCCGCATCAACAGAGACGATCTGGCGACTATTCTGAAGATCGGCATGCCGGCAGGCCTTCAGAGTGCGGTCTTTTCCATCTCCAACATCTGTATCCAGTCAGCAATCAACAGCCTGGGCGCCACCTACATGGCAGCGTCATCAGCGGCTTTTAATATAGAGATATTCGCATTCTTTGTAGTAAATTCATTCACGCAGACACTGGTGACTTTCATAGGCCAGAACTACGGCGCCGGAAAGTACGCCAGGTGCAGGGAGGTCGTGCGAAAGACCCTGATAGTGAGCTGGACGTTCACAATGGTGCTTTCGGTGATTCTGCTCATATTCGCAAGACCGCTCCTCGGGCTTTTTACAAACGAAGCTCAGGTAGTAGAGGCCGGCATGCTGAGGATCAAGCTCCTGCTTTATGCAGAAACACTCAACGTGCTGATGGATAATCTTTCGGGAGCCATGAGAGGCCTTGGCAAGTCGCTGGTCCCTGCCCTTACGACTCTCATCTGCGTTTGCGGAGTCCGTATCATCTGGGTATTCACCGGCTTTAAGATTTATCACACCTGGCTTTCGCTGATGATAGTCTTTCCTGTCAGCTGGGGTGTCAATGCCGTATTTATAATCATCGGCTATATCATTACCCGAAACCGCATGCTGCCGGGAGAATGACAGCAGAAAGAAAAAAGGCGCTCCTGATGGAGCGCCTTTCATATATGTGATCTTATTTATACAGTTCCTGAAGTTCGTATCTTTTTAGTTTTCCGGTTACTGTGCGCGGAAGGGCGTCTGACGTCATTATGATATCGCTTATCTGGCGTGAATGCGGGATGCTTTTGTTGAATCTGTCGACTTCCCTGACGAGCTTTTTCTTTATATCAGCTGCAATGGCAGGATCTTTAGGACATGTGCCTGCTATCAGCACGGCTTCTCCATCCTTCAGAATGACCCCCAGATCAGGCAGCCCGCTCATGTTTTCAAGAGCATCTTCATATTCAGGGCAGAAGATCTTATCTCCATCGGATAACACAAGTACGTCATTCTTGCGGCCTTTCAGATGAAGTCTTCCCTTTTCGTCAAACCATCCGAGGTCACCCGTATAGAAACGGCCGTTTTCAAACATCGGATCTCTGCCCAGATATCCCTGCATCATGCAAGGTGTCGCGACAGAGATCTCGCCATCCTCTTCGATGCGGATGTCTGCTTCCGGACACGGATACATGGCATAAGGCTCGTCAAGATCCTGAGTGATCGCGATACCGCTCGACGTTTCCGTGAGCCCATAACCGAGATAGACCTGTATACCCCTTTCTCTCAGCCCGTCAACTACAGACTGAGGGCATGGCGCTCCTCCGATGAGAACCGTTCTGAGGCCCGGATTCAGAGCGTCTTTCTGGAGCATGTCCGCCATCTGCGAAGGGACTGAAGGTATTATGGTAGGATCAAAGAACTTCGCGTCACCCGTAAACTCATGAATACTCCTGCCAAGTGCTACGGTAGCACCGTAGGCGAGTCCCCACAGCATGGCGCATACGAATCCGTATGCGTGCGACAGAGAGAGGTTGGACAGTATCACATCGCCCTTACCGCATGCGAGCATGCTTTGGCCACTCCACGCGCTGGTGCACAGCGATCCGGATGTGAGCCTTACGATCTTGGAACTGCTCGTGGTGCCGGATGTAAAGAAAAGGAGCTCTCCTTCTCCGCCTTTACCTTTTATGCGCCCGAACTCATCCCTCTGATTCTCGCGGAGGAATCTTGCGGCTTCAGCCGCCTCGGCAGCATACTCGTTAAAACCTTCCGGAACACGCGGGTCAGCAATAATGACATCGCAGCCGGCCAGCACGTGGGCGAAGATATCTACGAGAGAGTCTATGGTCTGCTCGTATCTGACGACTTCGACACTGCTGCACTCTGCTTTCACATGGAAGGATTCCGAGATGATCATTTCGCCGAAATCCCTGTAGGAGACCTCACTGGTCTCGCCTTCCATGTTGCCGCAGCGTATCGCGATACTGTCACGCGCGAGGAAGTCGTTTACAAGCTCTTCGAAGGATGAATACTTTCTGTATATGTTATACATAGTAGATCACCTTTTATATAACTCGTATTGAAATAGGCTTGCTATGATTATAAAACAATCGCGCAAGTGCCTCTATAAAAAAATGCTGTAAATGGCTTAATTACAGCATTTTGTGCAAAATGTCAACTTGCTTTCCGGTCTACAGCCGACATCAGTATTCGTATCTGGCGCGGAAGAATTGCCTGTCTCCGGAGCCCTCATAGTAAGTGGTGCCTGCGTCTTTGTATTCCTTCAGTGTCAGATGCACGCCGGCCTTTATCTCACTTAAGTAATTTATGTACAGAGTCTTCGGCACAGGCATGACCGCAGCCGCCTCAACCGTATCTGTTGCGGCAGCTTCGGAGATCCGGGATGACACACTGCTCCATATCACATCATCTATCATGTTGAAATAGCTGGTGTTGTTCATGTGGCCGTTTATGTCCATCTGGCTGAATCTTGTAACTATCTCAGTGCAGGATACAGGCTCGCCGGCAGATTCCGGTATCACGATGGCAGTCAGGAACATGTCATCGCTTCCCGGCCGTCCCGGAAGCTCGATTCCGTAATCCTCGGGCATGATGATCTGACGGGTATCCTCATCGATCAGGGACCACATGGCCTGCGCGCGGATTATCACCTTCCCCTCCTTTATGATCTCGTAAAATCGCGGGAAGATCACGTGCATCATTTCACCCTGCCAGCCGCGGATGGTGATCTCATCATCGTAGACCGGCATTTCATCTATCTCAACAAGCTGCCTGGTAATTATCCAGAGCAGCCCTCTGTCGAGAGTCTCCCGGCGCGTACAGCCAAGGGCCTCCGTGTGAGCTATTGAAATATCTTCGAGCAGACGGAAAAGCTCAGACATGCGAAGACGCCTCGTCATGTCCACCTGCTCGCTTCTGATCACAAACGTTTTTACATATGTGAGTTCTTCAGGACGGTATTCTCTGTACATGACAGTGCTGATGTCCTATCTGAGAGCCTCGATCTTGTCGAGGAGCTCGCCGAGGGTGTTGATCTCTGTCCACTGCTTGCGCGGGATGCGGATGTTGAATGTGGATTCGACCTTTGTGATAAGCATGATAAGGCTCAGCGAGTCGATGTTGGTATCCGTGTTGATGATGGAAGATTCATCGAGTTCCGCGCCCTGAAGCTCAGGAATGAAGTTGTGTATGAGTTTGATGACTTTTTCCTTGATTTCGTCTCTTGTGAGTTCCATTGATTGATCTCCTGAAATTGTTTTATTTGCTGATCTGCTCCTGCAGCTCGTATCTCTTGATTTTGCCTGTTGCCGTCCTCGGAAGAGATTCAGCTCTTACTATAACATCATATATCTGCTGCGAACGCTGCAGGGTCCTGTTGTATTCGCCGACAGTCTTCAGAAGCTTCGCTCTCATGTCTGCCCTGATGACCGGGTCGTCCGATAAAGAGCCTGCAACGAGCACTGCGCGGCCGTCTTTCATCGATACTCCGAGGTCCGGAAGACCTGTCAGGTGCTCGAGGTTCTCTTCATATTCAGGGCAGAAGATCTTTGTGCCGTCCGCCATCAGGAGCACGTCTTTCTTGCGCCCCTTGAGATGGAGCCTGCCCTTATCGTCGAACCAGCCGAGATCGCCTGTGAAGAACCTGTCGCCGTCAAACATAGGCGCTGCGCCGATGTAACCCTGCATCATGCAAGGAGTCGCAATTGTGACCTCACCGTCTTCTTCGATGCGGAAGTCCGCGCCAGGGCACGGATAGAGAGCTTCCGGCTCGTCAAGATCCTGAGTGATCGCTATTCCGCTTGAGGTCTCCGTAAGGCCGTATCCGAGATAGACCTTTATTCCTTTTTCTCTCAGTGCTGCCGTTACCTCAGGGGTGCATGGAGCCGCGCCGATTAGTGCGACCCTGAGACCCGGATTCAGAGCGTCGAATCTGAGCATCGCGTTGATAAGCGTCGGCACTGCAGGCAGGATCGTCGGATCAAAGAAAAGCGCGTCGTCGATAAGGTGCCTTACGCCCCTGCCGAGAGCTATCGTGGCACCGTACGCGAGGCCCCACAGCATGGAGCATACGAAGCCGAACACGTGGGCAAGAGGCAATATCGACAGTATCACGTCGTCCTCACCGCAGGCAAGCATGCTCTGGCCGCTCCAGGCGCTGGTGCAGAATGACTGCGATGTAAGCCTTACGATCTTGGAACTGCTGGTGGTACCGGATGTGAAGAAGAGAAGTTCTCCCTCTCTCCTTACGCCGGGGGATTTTCCCTGTCCGCCGCGCATGGCCTCTCTTGCTGCCTTTGCGGCTTTGGCTGCCTCTGCTGCTCTTGCGGTGATCTCTTCAGGGACCATCGGATCTGCAACGACGATGTCGCAGCCGGAGATGACATGAGCAAAGATGCTGATGATCGAATCTGGTGTCTGCCCGGCGATGACTACCTCCACGCCGGAGCATTCCGCCTCCAGGTGATGCACCTCAGACAGTATCCGGGCTCCAAGATCCGCGTAGCTCATATCGCAGATGCTGTCATTTTCATCAGCATATCTTAACGCAGTTCCGGTACGTAGAGAGAAATCGTTTACCAGTTCCTCAAATGATGAAAACTTTCTATACATATTTGGTTTCCAAACTCCCTCGTTTCCATTGCTAATGAATTAACATGATTATATAATAATAATGTTGAGTTCTCTATACATAGCAGGCATTTTACGCATGAACGAAACGGAGAACATATTGCAGTTAACAATCCAAGGAGGAAATTCTAAAAATGGACAAGAACATCAAGATCTGCATCGTAGGCGGAGGCCCTGCAGGACTCTCTGCAGGAATGTATCTCGAGCAGAAGGGCTACGAGAACTACACGATCCTCGAAAGACTTGACCGCGTAGGCGGAAAGTGCTGGTCGCCGACATACAACGGCAGACGTTATGAGATGGGCGCTATCATGGGTGTTCCTTCATACTATGCTGTTCACGATGTAGAGGAATTCTGCGGTATCACTCATGACGGTCCTAAGCTGAACCGTAACTACAAGAACAAGAACGGAAAGGTTATCGAGCCGTTCGAACCTAAGAAGAACATCCTCAAGATTCCTAGACTTCTCAAGATGAAGAAGCAGCTCAAGGAGTTCGGCGAGCTCCTCGAGACAAAGTACTATGGCTATGACATCAACGGACACCGTGGTGTTGCTGAGGGACGTTATGAAGGCTTTGCATGCACACCGGAGCGTGAGCCTGTAAGCGGAACAAACCCTAACCTCAAGGATCTTGCACTTCCATTCAATGAATTCTGCAAGAAGAATAAAGTAGAGCTCATTCAGGATGTGTGGATCGGACCTTACACATCATTCGGTTACGGCTACTTTGATGAGATCCCTGCAGGATACGTCCTCAAGTACCTCGATTTCCAGACGACAATGAACTTCGTAAAGGTCAATCTCTGGACATGGAAAGAGGGAACACAGTGGATCTGGGAGTGCCTCGATGCCAAGCTGAAGCACCCTGCAAGACTCAACAGCAAGATCGACAAGGTTGAGCGTAAAGACGGCAAGGTATACGTAACAGTAAACGGCAAGGTCGAAGAGTATGACAAGATCATCGTTACAGCACCTCTGTACATCCCTAACAAGAGAGCTGACGGACAGGTAGGTATGGTAGACTACTTCGACGCAAGAGACGACGAGAAGGAACTCTTCAGCAAGATCGATTACGAAAGATACGATGTACAGGCAGTTCTTACAAAGCCTGAGGATCACCCTGAGATCAGCTACTATGTATTCGAGAACATGGTAAAAGAGAGACTCGGACACCTGATGGTTTACTACAGAAGATGGAGAGACGAAGTAGATCAGGTAATCACTACTTATGCTCTGCGTAAGCACAAAAATGGTCCTGAGATCCCTTATGAAGAGGTCAGAAAGACAGTTCAGGAAGACCTCAAGACAATGGGCAATCCTGCAAAGGAAGTTATCAACGAGTGGTCAGTTTATTACTTCCCTCATGTATTCAGCGAAGACTATGCTGCCGGCTGGTATGACAAGGTCGAAGCTATGCAGGGCAAGTATGACACATACTATGCAGGCGAAGTCATGGCGTTCGGCGACATGGACGAGACTGCAGAGTACAGCCGTGAGCTCGTAGAAAGATTCTTCTAAAAAATTAAGGATATAAAAGCATGGGTTCGTCCGATGCTTTTATATCCTTATAGCTTATTGAGGAAAAAGATATGAAATTTTACAAAGACCACTATGATGTCGTGATCATCGGAGGAGCTCTTGCCGGGCTCTCCGCGGCTCTTCAGCTCCAGCAGAAGGGTATCAACGACATACTGATCCTGGAGAAGCACAATCTCCCGGGCGGACTTGCCACAAGCTATGTCCGCAACGGTATCGAGATCGAGGCTACGCTCCACGAGATGATGAGCATCGGCTCAAAGGAAGACCGTCTCAAGGTAGGAGTCTTCTTCGACGAGTGCGGTGTCGACATCGACTGGCTCAAGGTGCCGGAAGCATACAGATTCGTCGAGCCAAACAAGGGCATAGACATCACTCTGCACTCCGGCTTCGAGAGAATGGCTAATGAGATCGACGCCAAGTATCCGGGCTGGGGCCCGAAAGTGCTTGAGTTCATGCAGCTCTGCAACAGAGTATATGATTCCATGAACACCCTTTCGGTGACACCGATGAGCAAACCGGCGATGCTGATGAAGCATCCTGATTTTGTAAAGACAGCAGGATACACAGCTACAGAAGTCATCGACACATTCGGATTCCCGCAGGATATCGTGGATATTCTGACTCCTTACTGGATATATGTCGGAAACCCGATGAGCACCCTTCCTTTCACGATTTACGCTTTTCTCATGGCAGACTACTTCCGCGGCGGCAGCTATGTGCCTAAGAAGTATTCACACGAAATGAGCATGAAGCTCCAGGCGAAAGCTGAGGAGAATGGTGCGCAGGTAGAATTCTGCCAGGAAGTCGAAAAGATCCTCGTAAAGGACGCGCACAAAGCGCGGCGATACGATCAACTGCGATTACGTCATCTGCGGAGCTTATCCGAACAAGGTGTATACACAGATGATAGAGCCGCTGTCGGAAGTGCCTGTCGGCGCCATAAAGATGGTTAACGGACGCAGGCTTTCCGTAACAACAGCTTCTGTCATGATGGTTCTCGATGACACTCCGGAAAACCTCGGCATCAGAGATTACAACATATTCTCGGCAGGAGAGACAATGGATACCGATAAGATCTGGGAGCAGGGAAAAACGGCAGGACCTTACAAGTACCTGACTTCGATCTGTCTCGATCTTGCGAACCCCGGCGCTACGCCTGAAGGCATGTGCCAGTTTTCGATCACCAACCTGCCGCTCGTACAGGGCTTCCTCGACCTCAAGGAAGAGGATTATTACGATTTCAAGCGCAAGATGGCGCTCGACATGATCACCGAATACGAGAGAGTAAGCGGAGTCAATCTGCGTGACCACATCGTTGAGATCGAAGTATCGACACCTGTAACAGTTGCCCACTATGTAGGCGCCTGGAAAGGAAGCATCTACGGATTCTCACACAGCATAGACGACCACGCGGTAGCACGTCTTCAGATGAAGGAAGATGATCATTTCATCGACGGTCTGGAGTTCGCGGGAGCCCATGCCATCAGCGGAAACGGCATGGGACCGGCCGTTACAAACGGCCGCGCCGCCGCCAAGGCTGTCATTGACGATGTTGCAAAGAAGAAGGCTGCCTCCGAAGGCGGCAAGAAGCAAAAAGGGAAGAAAGCTTAGAAAGGAGGCAGCCACATGAAAGTAAAAGGATTTTTAAAAGATGTCGGCGGCGCCTCCCGCGTCACCAAA
>CACZGY010000001.1 GCA_902780815.1 uncultured Eubacteriales bacterium | reverse complement strand
AGGTTTATCACTTCACTGCCTACATTTTCGGATTCCTGAAGCGAACTCAGCTCTTTTGATACTTTTTTTTCAGCATCGTTCATGGAGCTGCACCCTGTAAGCATCAGAAAACACAACAGGACGGCGAGCCCCGCAGCTATTGCTTTAAATATATTGCTGTTGACTGATAACTTTTTTCCGCCAGTCATTTTCTGTTACTTTACTACCCTTCTTGTTTCACCGCTGAAAACCGTTATACCGGCCTTATCCATAGCCGGAAGGAATTCTGAAGCGTATTTCCGCGATGTTCCGAGCCTGTCTCTGTATTCAGCGAGCGTGAATTCGCTGTCAAACGACCTTGCTGCAGCTACTGCCTGATCCCAGGCCTTCGAGCTGATGTAGTACGATGGATTGACTTTGTAAATAGTGCCTTCCGACTCGAGATCTTCGAGTATAGCACGGACTATCCTGCTGTCTTTATAAAGCGCAAACACATCGTCATTTTTGATCATCTCGATGCCGGCCCCGCTGTACATAGCCTGTATCCGGTCTTTCAGGGCCTTCTGCTCTTCTGTGTACTCTATACTGAAACCGCTGACAGCTATGCTTTTCCCGCGGTCTTCAACGAATCCCTGTGACAGAAGGCTCTTCAGCACAGCCTGTACAAGCTTATCATCGCCGGTGAACCATCTCTCTTTCATCCTTGAAAGCAGCTCCTGGCGCGGTATACCGTCAGCAAGAGGATTATGAGAATGATAATCATTGATTATGTTTTCGGTGTCTTCCTTCAGACGGCCGTATCTTGAATCACTGACTATCGTATCATCAGGAAGCACTACCAGTGTCCCTGCTGCAATGGCCGCCTCAGCCGCCGCTGCCATTTCGTTATCCAGAAGTCCGAGTTCACGGGCGAGGTCTTTCTGCCTGGTAAAACGCCATTCACACGCCTTTGCATAAATAATATCGCTTATCGAGCCGTGTGAAAGCACATCCATCCCGGCCAGTATCTCAGGCTTATTTCGTTTATGCTTTACAGGAAGCGCATCGATAATGCGGCCTCCTCCGACTGTTATGATAGGAGAATAGAATCTTATGATAAACCTGTCCCCCCGTCTTACTGCAGCCGGTTCTTCAAGCCTCAGCTGAGCATATGCCGTTTCACCTGCCGAGAGAGCATCACGGTCCAGAAGAATGACTTTACAAAGCACTTCATCAGATCCGCAGTACAGGTGTACTCTGCTGTTATTGAGCACTACCCTGTCAGTGGAACTGAATATGCTCAGTTCAGCATCTATCATGTTTGTGACCGTCACCGCATCAGGATACGCTACTATATCGCCTCTGTCGATGTCTTCTTTTGAAACGCCGGATAAATTTATAGCTGTCCTTTGACCGGCGACCGCCAGGTCAGTATCTTTTCCGTATGTCTGTATGCCCCTTACTTTGGCTTTTCTTCCTGCCGGATAGATGATTATATCGTCTCCGGTCCGTACGTTTCCGTCCATCAGAGTACCTGTCACCACGGTACCGAAGCCCTGCATCGTAAACACCCTGTCGACCGGGAGTCTGAATAATTCCTTTTCCTCGCGGCGTTTGTTTTCTCTGTCGCACTTGGCGATTATTTCAGCCTTGAGTTCACTTATGCCTTCGCCTGTTGCCGCGCTTACCGGTATGACAGGCTTTCCTTCAAGGAAAGAGCCTTTGAAGTAATCTTCTACTTCTTCAAGCAGCATCTCCAGCCACTCATCATCTACCATGTCGGTCTTCGTAACAGCGATTATGCCGTCATCTATGCCCAGCGAGCTGAGTATTTCAAAGTGCTCTCTGGTCTGAGGCATTATTCCTTCATCGGCAGCAACGACAAATAGAACGAAATCTATGCCCCCTATTCCGGCGAGCATATGTTTTATGAATTTCTCATGTCCCGGAACGTCTATGACTCCGATATTATATCCGGCATCATTCGGAATATGGGCAAACCCGAGTTCGATCGTAATGCCGCGTTTTTTTTCTTCTATCAGCCTGTCAGTGTCGATACCGCTCAGGGCTTTTATGAGAGTTGTTTTACCATGATCGACATGGCCGGCCGTGCCGATGATTATGTTTTTCATTCCTACTTCCTGAGAGCCTCTGCAGTCGTCTCTATCTCATCATCTGCAATAGTGCGTACACAGAGCAGCAGCCTGTCTTCATTTATTCTGGCAATAACCGGGATATCCGCCTTGCGCAGTTTTCTCTCCGTTCTGTCAGCTGATTTGCTGCCGTCTTTAACGGATACAGCCCAGCCCGGAAGCCTGACCATCGGAGCGGAGCCGCCGCCTATCTGATCTTCTACAGGCACAAGTTCAAGTGATATGGACGGGTTCACTCTTTTTACAGCATCTGCAAGTTTCTCAGCCTTTTTCCTCATATCTTCGTTAGAGGCGGATATCATGCGGAGTACCGGTATGTCTCTGAGAGCCGTCTTGCGGTCTCTGTATTTCATGAGCGTCGCCTCGAGTGCGGCAAAAGTCATTTTATCTACTCTCATGGCTCTCGCAAGCGGATGCTTCTTCATTGCTTTTATATATTTTTTCTTTCCGACTATGATGCCCGCCTGAGGGCCGCCGAGCAGTTTGTCGCCGCTGAACATCATTACATCGATGCCTGCAGCGAGCGATGCCGGGATGTTAGGCTCATTGAGCCCGAATTCAGACATATCCAGCATTAGGCCGTTTCCCATATCGAATATGACAGGAAGGTCATGCTTTTTGCCGATCTCAACGAGTTCCTCGAGCGATGCCTCTTCGGTAAAACCGACTATATCATAATTGGACTTGTGGACCTTCATCAGCGCTCCGGTCTCAAAGCGTCTGCCTTGACGCGGATCAGCGTCGATCCAGTCTCCTTTTTCAAGCATCGCACGGGTCATAATGGCATTTTCATAGTCGGATGCCTTTGTCTTATTGCTTGTACCCACTTCCTGAAGAAATGCGCCGGACTGCATCATTATATCAGGGATCCTGAACGCTCCGCCGATCTCAACAAGTTCTCCTCTGGACACCACGATCTCCTTACCCTTACCCAATGTGGCAAGAACTATCATGGTAGCTGCGGCATTGTTATTTACAACCATTGCATCTTCAGCCCCTGTAAGGCTTGCGATAAGGTCGCTTACGAGATCATGACGCGAGCCGCGCTTTCCCTTTGGCACGTTATATTCAAGGTCGGAATAGCCCCTGGACACTCTTGCGACGTTTTCGACAGCATCCCTGCAGAGCGGCGCTCTGCCCAGATTTGTGTGAAGTATCGTTCCTGTGGCGTTTATGAGCGGATAGAGATTGAGCTCTTCCTCCTGGAAGATCCTCGCTTCAGCTGCCTCTGCTACAGCTCCGGTCCCGAGAGCTGACACATCGAAGTTTTCTGCCTCGCTTTCTTTGAGATCGAGTATAGAAGCTCTAAGTGCTGCGATAACAGCACGAACGGCATCTGTCACAAGTAGATCGCCCTTCTCTTCTGACAATACAACAAGAGACTCCTGCTTCATCACTTCGTCGATCTTAGGGAGTCCTCTCAATAATTCTTTCTTTGTCATGGCATCCGACCTCCGTCATCTATTTGGCGGGAGTACGTGGGAATCGAACCCACCCGGGAGGCTACTAACCCCCTGCAAACGGTTTTGAAGACCGCGAGGCACACCAGCACCTATCTACCCCCAGGTCGCGGTGAAACCAGCACTCCGAACGTGCTGACCGCACTCAAAAAATTATACTAAAAAAGCGCTGCTGTATCAATACTGCAGCGCTCATTTTACATAGTTTCAGATGAACCATTCTATCGATTCTTCAGGGTCCAGATCATCAGTTGACATAGCCTGTCCGCTAGGCTTTGTGACTATGGTCACTCCCGGGTCAAGCGAATGTGTCAGCCATACATTACCGCCAACAACACAATCATCGCCTATTCTGGTATCGCCTCCGAGTATCGTGGCTCCTGCATAGACTACCACCCTGTCACCAAGATCAGGATGACGCTTTATGCCCTTTACAGGCGTGCCGTCTGGTCCGACAGGAAAGCTCTTTGCTCCAAGAGTAACATGCTGATAAAGCTTTACATGCTCGCCAATGGTAGTGGTCTCACCGATAACTACTCCGGTACCGTGGTCAATAAAGAAGTATTTGCCTATCGTTGCACCCGGATGAATATCGATACCTGTGACCTCGTGTGCCTGCTCTGTCATGACCCTTGGGATCATCGGAACTCCCAGTTCATAAAGTTTGTGAGCGATCCTGTATGTAAATATAGCTATAAAGGCCGGATATGTCATAACAACTTCATCCAGACTCTTCGCTGCAGGATCCCCGTCATAGCCCGCCTGAACATCGGTTTTCAGAACCTCAAGGATGTCCGGCAGTGCGTTCACCAGAGCCTCAACTTTTTCAGTCGCTTCATCGGGGTCTTTTATCACCAGCTCGAGAATCTGCTGAAGCGCGTCATATGCCCTCATAAGCTCATACGTACGCTTCTCAGTCTCTGCAAATCTTGCACGTGATTTACCGAAATGATAAGGGAACATAGCTCTCTTGAGATGATCCAGAGCCTCCGCAACTTTCTCCTGCATTCCAAGAAGATGCCCGTCGATAGGCCTTGTATCGATTTCGGTCATTCTTGCCGCAAGTTCTTCAAGATGCGCTGCTTTAGCGCCCCTGTTCTCCATAGTCATATGATCTGCCGTCCTCTGCTAACCGTTTTATGCCTCAGCCAGAGCCTGCCTGAGCCCTTTACACATCTGATCTGCGCACGAAGTTTCACTGACTCCGCACCTGTTGCCCTCGAGTTTCTCAATGACATCTTCTGCTTTCATGCCTTTGATCAGCTTGGAGATCGCGTTCAGATTTCCATTGCACCCGCCCGTAAATACAACATCTTTGATAACATCTCCCTCAAGCTCTATCTCGATCATTACCGAGCATACACCCTGAGGATAGTACGTCAGTTTTTTTACCATTGCTTTTCTTTTACCTGTCTTTTCTCTGTCATTTAAAGTCCGATCTCATCGGCGATTTCTCTCATCGCCTCAAGAGATACATCTACGAATTCATCCCATTCCATGCCGGCCTTTTCTATCAGGCTCATAAACTGCCTGTTGGCTCCTGCGGCGAAACGGGTCTCTTTAAATCTCTTGTTAACTGATTTATGTTTTACGCTTGCGATCTTCTTATCCGGATAGATCTGCGCGATCGCCTTAAGGAATCCTGACATAGGATCTGCAGCGATGAGCGCGTATTCGAGCTGAGTTTCCGGATTTTTACCGCATGCAGGGTTATGCGACATGATGGCGTTCTCCATAACTGGATCGCCGAATCCCTCGTCTCTGAGGATCTTAGCCGATGTAGGGCCGTGGGTTCCGAAATCGTCTCTCCATGGTGCTGTCTCCTCATCGAGGTCATGCAGAAGTCCGCAGATTCCCCAGTATTCGACATCTTCCGGTGCAAGCTTCTTTGCCAGCCCTCTCATTATGGCTTCAACAGCATAGCTGTGTGTAATGTAGTTTTCACCTTTAACGTATTTGTGCAGGAGCTCATTCGCCTGCTCTCTTGTAAGTTTTGCTTCCATTTGGGGTTAATATCTCCTTTAAGTAATAAATAGTGCTTTTTATAATTCTATCGCCAGGTCTACGACCCTGCCGAATGCTTTTCTTGCTTTAATGCCGGCCTCTGTTACTTCAGCACCGGACAGAGGCTGGTCGAGTATTCCTGCCGCCATGTTTGTCATCAGTGATATACCGATAATCTCACAGCCTGCATGGTTCGCTATAATGGCCTCCGGTACAGTTGACATGCCTGCTGCATCAGCACCGATAGTGCGCGCAAAGATAATTTCAGCAGGAGTTTCGAAGCTCGGCCCGCTGAACATTGCATAAACGCCTTCGCACAGATCTATGCCTTCCTCTGCGGCAGCTTCTTTGAGCCGGCTGCGAAGCTCCCTGTTGTATGTATATGTCATATCAGGGAATCTTGGACCAAACTCCTGAATATTATCACCAATCAGCGGATTGTTTCCAGATAAATTTATATGGTCTTTTATCAGCATCAGGCTGCCGACTTTCCATGTTTTGTTTATGCAGCCTGCCGCATTAGTGATGATGAAGCGCTTTACGCCCAAAGCAACCAGAACTCTGGCCGGATATGCCGCTTTCTGCATGTCACCGCTCTCATAATAGTGAAAACGTCCGGCAAGCATAACGACTCTTTTGCCTTTATAGATTCCGAAAACCAGCTGACCTCTGTGATCAGAGACTTTGCCGGACTGCATGTTCGGTATGTCATCATATGAAAGGACAACAGGGTCTGCGATATTGTCCGCAAAGTCATTCAGACCCGAACCAAGTATGATCCCAATCTCCGGATCTTTGACTCCCTTTCCGTTAAGAAAACTGACAGTTTCCTTCAATCTTTCTGTGAGCGTGCTGTTAGTATCTGCCGTCATTTTTCCCTTCTTCCCGGACTTAGCGATCCTGTGACAAGCCCACGGGCTTCAGCAATGCTTATCCCCTGTTCACGGGCTATACGCGCCAGATCCTCGTATTCGAACTTGCTTCTTTCCACGCCGTAACCGCTTACCTTTTTACACCTGACCATACCGTATACGGTATTTATCGTCTCTTCACTTCTTTCAAGAATATACCGTTCGGATATGAGCTCGCGTATGCCTATCGTTGTAGTGTATTTGAAAATCAGGTGCACGAAGCGTTCCTTTTCTTCCAGGCAATCTGAACACATGACAGTCATCAAAGTTGCAGGTCTGCCTTTCTTCATCTGGACAGGAGAAAGCGTAACATCCTTTGCGCCTTCTTCCATCAGTCTTTCAGCAGCAAAAGCAAGTTCTTCTGCCGTCATATCATCAATATTGCATTCGAGTTCACATATTCTGTCTTTCATACCGCTAATAGACCTGTCTTGCAAGATGCGACAGTATCTTTACCTTGATCACATCAAATACGACGTCATTCATACCGCTGTTAAGCACGATATCGGCCAGGTACTTGGTAGGTTCTACATAAATGTAATGCATAGGCTTTACAGTTGTCAGATACTGTTGCGCAATGCCTTCCACATCCCTGCCGCGGTACTTTACGTCACGGATCACACGGCGAAGTATTCTCTCATCAGCATCTGCCTCGACATATATTTTTATGTCCAGCAGATCCCTGAGTTCTTCGTTCTGAAGAACCATGATTCCTTCAACGATGATGACCGGAGATGGCTTGATAGTAACGGTCTCCTTGCTCCTGTTGTGGACCGTATAGTCATACACAGGGCATTCAACCGGCTCACCGTTTCTGAGCTTTCTCAGATGCTCAATGAATAGATCTGTCTCAAAGGCATCCGGATGGTCGTAGTTTATCAGTTTCCTTTCATCGAACGGAATATCGTCATGAGCTCTGTAGTAGTTGTCATAATAAATGACTGTTACTCTGTCGCCGAACTCATCTTTGATACGGTTTGTAAATGTCGATTTGCCGGAACCTGTACCGCCGGCAACGCCTATGATCAAGCAATCCATCAGGATATCCCTCCGATTTTAAACACAAAAAAGACGGTAAGCCCATACCCGTTTAATAATATAATTTTCAGGCAGTCCCGGTCAATGATGATAATTGCAGAAATCAGCCTGAAATGCGCGGGCTTCCGTCGATTTTTACTTCCTCATACATTCCGGCAAGGGCCTTTATTATCTCCTCACTGCGTGCAAGTGCCTCTTTGTGCTGGCTTTCCTCTATCTGCACAAGTGCTTTGTCTCCCCTCATCCTGACCCTGAAATCTCTGAAGCCCATGTCATAAAGTATGATTTCGGCTTTTTCAGTGGTCTGCAGTTTTTCCTCTGTTATCTTTTCACCTGTAAGTATACGTGTGGCGAGGCATGCATATGCCGGTTTATCCCATGTCGGGAGGCCTGCCTCTTTAGAGGCCTTTCTTATTTCTGCCTTTGTAAGGCCGCACTCTCTCAGCGGTGACCTTATTCCGAATTCTCCAAGCGCTCTGAATCCCGGTCTGTCATCAGCGTCATCCGAAGCGTTCGTTCCATCACAGATGAAATCATAGCCATCGGCCTTTGCAGCTTCGGTAATCGCACCCATGATATGCTGTTTGCAGTAGTAACAGCGGTCATGCGGATTAGCAGCTACGGTTCCGTCTGAAAGCACGTCAACTTCTATCACGCAAAGAGGACAGCCTATGATCTCAGCAAGTTTCTTTGCATCCTCAAACTCAAATCCCGGCTGAAAAGCCGATTTAACATAGTAGGCTTTAGCATCAGCTCCGGATTTCACGGCAGAATAAAGGAGGTACACAGAATCGACTCCCCCCGAGAAGGCTACTGCAATCTTTTTATGCGCCTTAAAGAACTCTTCAAGTTTCATCATTGTGCTGATGCGTTCGTGCATCTTTTACTCCCTTACCCTTCTGTGCTTCCGGCAATGCCGGAAACCACTTCTCTGATTTCTTCCCAGTTATTAACACGAATCATTCCGTTGCCTTCCGCGTCGTAGTCACGGTTATGCGGGGCTGTCATCAAAATCTTTATATAATCTCCGCCCTCGAGATTGTGTACTCCGTCATCTATAAGGACGTCACCTCTGATAAGCTGTTTGCGCCTGGTGATAATCACCTGGTCCCATGTTATAAACGGAAACCACCTGAAAAGAAGATCTTCCATCTTTTCCGCAACAGATATGTATGGAGTAGCCGTTACGATGTATACCTCGTGACCTTCGTCCATAAAACTGCGTATAACCTCTGCAGCTCCTTCGATTGGCTCTACCGTACCCCAGAATCCGGGCTCATCAGGTATCGAATATACCTGCTCCTTTGTCAGGCCGTGATATGGCGCCGAAACATCCCATGATGTCATATCCTCATAGCGGACTGAGTATCCGTACCTTTCATTAACTCCCTTTAGCCAGGCCCTCAGGAGCTGCTCTATCGTATCGTCCATATCGATCAGAATGATCATTACTTTCCTCCCCGGTCTGTATTTTTTCGCTTTATAAACGCGGCTGCCAGACAAACATGCCTTCACCTGCAGCTAATTTCCTGATCAGATCCAGTGTTTCAGGATCGGGGTTGAAAACCGTCAAATGGGTATCGTCAGGTTCCGAAAGTATCATTGAATCGTTCAGCATAATGTACATATATCTGCTTCTCATCTCCTCTGCTATGCGTTCAGGGGATGGATTGATCTCTTTTATGGAAACATCCATATAGCAGTTCAGTTTAAGAACCAGATTTATATGCTTTTGCTTGATCCCTTCGATACGGTCTTTGTCCAGGAAATACCTTTCAACAGCGAAATACTGTCCCGGACTGCCGGAAGGAACCTGCCCTGGAAGGATGTCAATGACCCAGTATGGCATCCGGAGCAATTCGTCAATCAGCATTTTTTTGAATCTCCTTTGATATTACTGACCAGGCTTCTACAAGTTTTTCAAGTGTCCATCGTGCGTTTGCCGGACTTGTCGATGGGAGACATATTGCCGCTCTTCCTGTCTGAGGCTCTATGTATCTGCAGTAAAGTTCAAAAGATTTGCGTCCGTTACAATATATTTTCTCGATGTTACAGTTATCCAGTATGATTCCTATGTCATTGGCAGAGACGTTCTTTATGCTTGCATCCGAAGATCCCGTTATTTCGCAGCTGGCGATCGAGTCCCAAAGCGCCAGTCCGTTATTCAGGATCAGCTGCTTTTTCTCCTCTATGTTCTGTGGAACAGGTTGGTCGAACAAGGCTGCGATTACTCTCCAGAACCTGTTCTGCGGATGGCCATAGAAAAAATTCTGCTCTCTGGATTTTACTGACGGAAACGAACCGAGAATAAGAACACGGCTGTTCCCGTTAAACAGCGGGCCAAAAGGATGATGTAAACAGTCCATACTTTTTCGATCTAAATATACCTTTTCAGGTAATGCTTTCTTTATATTCTGAATCTGTATTATGACACATATGATAACACAAATTGCATCCTGTTTTGATGTTAATGGACACATTTGGAGCAATTATTGTTAACCCGCACAAAAAATCAAGAGTTTTTTTGTATTCTTTTAATACATTAAGAATGTTCAAAAGGTATTGCATTTTGTTTTTATATCAGTACAATAGAGACAACAAAGAGAAAAGAAAAAGCCGGACGGAGTAAAATAAAAAAAGATCAGATGGTGATCCGGCAAACGAAAAGCGCGCAGCGCGCAGAATACGGAGGACAGACCAATGGGAGCATTTGAGAAAGGGGCTGTTCCGCTATAAAGACACTGCTAGGCAGGCCGACTTACAGGCAACCCGGAGGTGACGAATAACGGGACACCAAATCATTATCAGCAGATGTGATTGCGGGGCAGCCTGGAAAACAACATTAACAACGAACAAATTCAAAGCTGTATTGGAGATATGTACAGCGGAGATACAACTGAATACAGGAAGTTACGAGGGACGGGCAAAGCCCGTCCCCTTATTGTTGTTTGCGAAATAAAACCCCGCTCCAGCGGAGCGGGGCTTTATGCCTGTTTCTTATTTACCAGTTTATTTAATGAGAAGTTCCGCGATCTGTACTGCGTTCGTTGCAGCACCCTTGCGCACCTGGTCGCCGCAGCACCAGAGGTTTATTCCGTTCTCATTTACGAGGTCGCGGCGGATCCTGCCAACATAGACGATATCCTGATTGGAAGTAAGCAGCGGCATCGGATAGATCTTCTCAGACGGCTCATCGTACAGTCTGCATCCCGGAGCTTCCATGACCGCAGCTCTGACGTCTTCCAGATCAAGCTTATCTTCCGTGATGACATCTATGGAAACCGCATGGGATCTCTCAACAGGCACTCTGACGCAGGTGCAGCTTACCTTGAGATCCGGAAGGTGCATGATCTTCCGGCCTTCATTCTGCAGTTTCATCTCCTCAGATGAATAAAGATTTTCACCGAATCCGCCGATCTGCGGTATCACATTGTATGCGATCTGGTACTGGAACACCTTTGGCTCGATATCCGCTCCGTACGAGTTACCCTCGCCGCCTGCTGCTCTTGCCTTCAGGACTGCTTCTGACTGATTATACATCTCAACCGGACCTGCAGCGCCTGCACCGCTCGTTGCCTGATACGACGAAGCATAAATACCCTTTATTTTTGAGAGCTTGTTTATGGCATTGATCGCAACAAGCGAAATGATCGTAGTGCAGTTAGGATTGCTGATAATACCGTTGTTCCACTCGACATCTTCCGGATTGATTTCAGGAACTACCAGCGGAACATCCGGATACAGCCTGAACGCAGATGAGTTGTCTACGAATACTGCTCCTGCTGCTTTGATGTGAGGTGCCATTGCCTCTGCGATGTCATTTTCCGATGCGCCGAGCACGATGTCGAGACCTTCGAACGCTGTCTCGCATGTTCTCTGTACAGTAACATCACCGAAAGGTGTGCTAAGTACTTTACCCTCGGATCTTTCACTTGCCAGGCATCTGAGTTCGCCTACCGGGAAATTCCTCTCACCGAGGACCTTGATCATCTGCTGTCCGACCGCTCCGGTCGCTCCCATTACTCCTACGTTGTACTTCTTCATGTCTACACTCCCTTTTCTTTTTCTATGTTATTTCTTAATTATTTAGCAAAGCTTTCATAGAGCACCCTTATGGCCCTGTCGAAATCTTCGTCATAAACTCCTACCATGATGTTGATCTCATCAGCACACTGCTCTATCGTTCTGATATTTATCTTGTTTTCTCCCAGCGTCCTGAAGATCTTGCCGGAGATACCTATCCTATAAGCCATCTGGCGGCCTACGATAGCTATGAGGCTGACGCCTTCAGTGAGAGTGCAGTTGTCGATGCTCTCAAATTCTGAAAGTTCCTGCATGAGCTCATGTTTTCTGCCTCCGATGCTCCCGCTTGGGAATACTATCGAGAAGCTGTCTACCCCGCTAGGTATCTGCTCCACCGGTATCTCATAGCGGGCAAACACTTCGAGCACCTGTCTGAGCAGGCCGAGCTTCTCCTCACCTATTCTGCTTTTATAGATACTGATGATCGAGAAATTGCGTTTTCCGGCTATTCCGGTAATGAACCTTTCAGTTTCTTCCTCAAGCTCGTCATCAAAGTGTTCCCTGATAATAGTGCCGGGATCATCCGGTGCATTCGTATTGCGGATATTGACAGGAATGTCTCTTATCCTGACCGGGAATACGGTATCTTCATGCAATACTGAAGCTCCCATGTAACTGAGCTCTCTCAGCTCGTCATAAGTGACTCTGGCTATCGTCTTCGGGTTTTCCACGATACGCGGATCTACCATCAGGATCCCGGAAACATCAGTCCAGTTTTCATATACATCAGCGCCAAGATATGCTGCAGCAAGGGCTCCTGTTATATCGGATCCGCCTCTCGGGAACACGCGGATATCTCCGTTCGGCAACGCGCCGTAGAATCCCGGGGTCACGATCCGGCCGTATTTGTTTTTGAGTTCCCTGAGCTTTTCCTCAGACTTTTCCGCGTTCACTTTTCCGTTGTACTCAAAGCACAGCCAGTCTACCGCATCCACGAACTCATACCCAAGATACTCCGCCATAAGTCTTGCGCTGAAGTACTCACCTCTTGAAGCTATGAAGTCCACCGGGGTCTTTTTATCAACGCCGGCAAACGTCTCATCGATTATCGACTCAATTGCAGTCTCAAGCCCGCAGCCTTTTCTGATCTCGGAATATCTTTTCTTTATCATGGAGAGGACTCCGTCATGAGCAACGCCATAACGGATATGAGCATGGACCAGATAAAGCAGATCAGTTATCTTGTTGTCGTCACTGTTCCTTTTTCCCGGAGCCGATACTATGACCACTTCACGTGAACTGTCAGATTCTACGATTTCTTTTACCTTTGCGAACTGCGAGCTGTCTGCCAGGCTCGATCCGCCGAATTTCAGTACTTTTAACATTTTTTCCCTTTCTATATCTAATCAGCAAGTGCAGCGAAGAACATTTCTTTGCCCTTCTCCTTGCGGTGATGTCCCATTTCATGCATCTTCTCTACCGGAACCGGTTTCGAGATGCAGTAATATATACCGTCTATTTCTTCATACGTATCCACCAGCGGCTCCATGTGCTCGCACATGCGGTCGTGCCTTATGTAATATCTGTGCACGGCATTGCTGTTATCTGCCTTAAGAGAATCTTTTCCGGAGACTTTCATCATCTCTTTGCCATCACGTATGTCTATCACATCCTGTATTACGGATTCCCCGGTAGGCATCATTCCCGCACCCTGTCCGAAGTAGCTCTGTGTACCAAGATATTTCGCAGTCAGCGTGATCAGGTTATTGTTAAGCTTTACGTTTGCCTCAAGCGAACCTTCAGGAAAAGCAGTCGGTTCAACATAGACTTCGATCACGTCGCCCTTCTTCTCCGCATTCATCATAAGCTTGCAAACCAGGTTTTTCTTTCTGAGATACGCGATGTCACAGGCCTTTATGGTGTCAATGCCGTAGCATGGTACATCTTCTTCCTTGATTGCCGCATCGAACGCAAGATTAGTGCTGATAACAGTTTTTCTAAGAGTATCTGTACCTTCTATATCAGATGAAGGATCTGTTTCGGCATAACCGAGTTCCTGGGCGATCTTCAGCATCTCGCCAAAGTCCGATCCCTTGTCGTACATCGCGTCCAGAATATAATTGCAGGTTCCGTTCACAATGCCTCTGACCTTGAGGATCTCATCGCAGCGCTTGGTTCTCACAAGGTTGAACAGCCACGGTATACCGCCTCCAACAGCAGAGGTAAATCTGAGTTTGACGCCGTTAGCATCAGCCTCATCCATGAGTTCCTTATAGCATGCGCTTATCAGATTCTTGTTTGGTGTCACCACGTGTTTGCCTGCCCGCAGACATTTAAGCACGTATTCCCTTGCAGGCTCTATGCCTCCGATAGATTCAATAACAAGATCGATTTCAGGATCACCTGCAATATCATCTATATCTGCCGTGATTATTCCGTTCAAATGTTCATAGCCTTCCCTGCCGTGTCTTGCAAGGATCCTTACTACTTCTATTCCGCCTGCATTCATAGCAGTCTCATATGCACCGCTTCCGACAGTGCCGAATCCCATGATAGCTATCTTCATCCAAAATGCCTCCAATGTGTTTTTTGTGTTTTGTACGAAAAAAGGTCCAATTTGTTTTTTGCCAATTTTTGAACTAGCCAGTTGATTATTTGTTTCTTAACACAAAATTTTCAGCGTTTTTTTGTGATGTTCCGTGTCAGGTGGACAAACCATTTATTTGTGTCCGTGATACGAAAACACTTGTCTTTGTGACAGGAGTAATGTATCATAATCATTGTCGTAATTCAATAATTTATTACTTGTTATGGCTTTTTGCGCCGTACAACAGGAAAGGTAAAAAAATGATCGAATATGTAAGTACAAGAAACCCATCCATCAGAGTCAGATCAAGCAAGGCCATCCTTGACGGCCAGGCTGAAGGAGGCGGTCTTTACGTTCCTTCCGATCTCGATCAGGTAAAGACGGATTATCACAACATAATCAGCGGCGATTTCAGGAGCATGGCAAAAGCTGTATGGAACATTTTCTTTGATGACTATGGCGAAGAGCTGATCGATGAGCTGGTCGAAAGAAGCTATAAAAACAAGTTCTCTTCTGAAGACATAACTCCGCTTGTAAAAGTATGCAGTAAAAAAACCGGTGCATATGTACTGGAGCTTTATCACGGACCTACCTCAGCTTTCAAGGATGTAGCCCTCTCCGCACTGCCAAATCTTATGAGCGCAGCTCGAAGCATGAATGATTTCACCGACGACATCATGATCCTGACAGCTACTTCAGGTGATACCGGAAGCGCCGCGATACAGGGCTTCAGAGATGTTCCCGGAACGGGCATCATCGTCTTCTACCCTTATGGAGGAGTTTCGGACACTCAGAAGCTGCAGATGGTAACCCCTGCAAGTGCAAACGTGACAGCATGCGCTATCCGCGGTAATTTTGACGATGCTCAGACAGGTGTAAAGCGCCTTTTCAGGGAAATTCCGAATCCAGTCAAAGGAGTATCACTTTCAAGTGCGAATTCCATAAATATAGGAAGGCTCGTTCCTCAGATCGTTTATTACTTTTCGGCATACGCCCAGCTTCTTAAAGCAGGAGTAATCAACGACGGAGACAGCATTGATTTTGTAGTTCCTACAGGAAACTTCGGTGATATCATGGCGGGCTGGTATGCACTGAAGATGGGGCTTCCGATCCGCAGGCTCGTCTGCGCATCAAACAAGAATGATGTGCTGACTGAATTCCTCAACACAGGACACTATGACAGAAAACGTGAATTCTACAAGACCACCTCGCCTTCCATGGATATCCTCGTATCAAGCAACCTCGAGCGTCTGCTTTATTACGTGTGCGGTCCGGACCATACAGTAGAATATATGAAGCAGCTCGAACAGACAGGCGAATATACGATCACTCCGGAAGAGCTCGAAAAAATCAAATCTGTATTCACGGGAATATATGCAGGTGATGATGAAGGTGCCGCTGCAATAAGAAACGTGTTCGAAGCAGACAGATATCTTATGGATACCCATACATCCATAGCATGGGCATGCATGGAGAGATATAAAGAAGCCCCTGACTATTCAGAGGTTCCTGCAGTTGTTCTGTCAACAGCTTCGCCTTATAAGTTCTCAGCTGCCGTGCTTGAGGCTCTTGGAGAAGAACTCACCGGCAGTGATGAGGGCAATATGAATAAATGCCACGAGATTACCGGTGCCGCCATTCCTGCAGGGCTCGCTGGAATATTCAAAAAACCTATAATTCATAACGATGTTATCGAAATATCAGATATGAAAGAGTACGTTATTGAAAAGAGCAATGTCAGAGGTTAACATCATATGGAAGGTAAATACTTTATCGTAGATAAGGCTCTTCTGCCTTCATATTGCGAGAAGGTCTCCCTCGCCAAAGAACTGCTGGATGAGGGTAAAGCCGCCGATGTAAGTGAAGCCGTCCGTATGGTCGGAATATCACGCAGCACGTTTTACAAGTACCGTGACAAGATCCGGGACATAAGCACAGTCTCAATGGGTCGTCATGCCATCATTTCAATGATGATGAGCCACAGTGTAGGTACACTTTCTACAGTGCTGAGCATTATCTCGCGCTATGGTTACAGTGTCTGGACCATAACACAAAATCCTCCCGTAGACTCCAGAGCCAACGTGGTCATCACGCTTGAGCTTGGAGAGGATGCCAGAAGTCTTGACAGCATGTTAAGAGAGATCACAGATGCGCCCGGCCTGTCAAGGGTGCAGCTTCTTGGAATGGACTAGGAGGATAAATGGACTTTAAGCAGATAGAAGCTTTTGTCAATGTAGTCAGATATAAAAGCTTCAGCAAGGCCGCAGATGCGACATTCTTTACACAGCCCACTATAAGCACGCACATCCGCAATCTTGAAAAAGAACTCGGAGTTAAACTTCTCGACCGCAAGAGCAGAGTTGTTGAAATGACTCCGCAGGGCAGCAAATTCTACAAGTACGCGGTTGAGATGATAAATGCCAGGGCTCAGGCTTTCGATGCGCTTAATGACACTACCGGGAACGTGGGGGGTATACTCGAAATACAGACCTCATCCATACCTGCTGTTACATTTCTGCCTGAACTGCTTTCCGGGTTCCGGAAGAATCATTCAGGCATACAGTACTATGTTTCCGTATCGGACACACAGGCAGTAATAGAAAACATTTCAGAACGCCGAGGCGAGATCGGATTTATAGGTGAAAAAATAAGTTCTTCATCGATAGAGTGCACAAGAGTTGCTTCAGACAAATCCGTCCTCATCGCTCCGGTCAATTACAATATAGCTTCAACTTTAAAGCTTGCCGATGCTTTACAGTATCCTTTCATCTGGCGTGAGACAGGATCTGCCACACGCAGGACTTTCGAGATGGCAGCACTAAGATCCGGCTTTGAAAAAGATGCATTCGAAGTGGCTGCACTGGTTGATGACATGGATACCATGATACGTTCTGTAGAAGCAGGACTCGGAGTTGCCATTATTTCAGAAAAAGTAGCATCATCGCTCGGAAGCAGAGTAAAAGTCGCAGAGATCGAAGACTTCAGCGAAGACCGCACTTTTTATATGATCAGTTTAAAAAGCGCATCCTTCTCTCCTGCCGCAGCGGCTTTCAGTGAATACGTGAAATCGATGTCCGGCGTCAGATAACTGCAGATCAGTTTAAAAATTAAAACGGTGTTCCGCATATTCGGAACACCGCTTTTTTATGACACATCGTTGGTCTAGTCGTGGATCTCTACAGAATGCCTGCCGTTTCCCGGCTTGAAGCACCCTATTACTTCCGTCTCACATCCCCTCTCTCCAAGCTGCTCTGTAAGTCTTGGTATCTCACTTTCTTTTACCGCTATGAGGAGTCCTCCTGATGACTGTGGATCGTACAGGCAGTCTATACGTGCTCTGAGGTCTGCATCCCTGTCCGGATCCTTTGAAAGGAATTCCATTACCTCCGGTCCTACATAATCCATGTTGCGGTATGCTCCTGCAGGGATTATACCCATCGAAGCCATCTCAAGCGCTTTCGGGAAGATAGGCACCTTGTGGCTGTAAAGCTCGAGTGTAACACCTCCTGCCCTTGCCATCTCAGCTGCATGGCCCATAAGTCCGAATCCGGTAATATCCGTACAGCCATCGACCTTTACTCCCTGCATTGCTTCCCAGGCATATTTGTTCAGAAAAGCCATGGTTGCTTCGATCTCTGCGTTTTCCTCTTCGCTCAGCAAATCGACCTTGGCAGCTGTAGTCAGTATTCCCGTTCCTATCTTCTTGGTGATGACCAGAAGATCTCCTGCACTCGCGCTGTTGCTGAGTATGTCGTCCGGATGAGCAAATCCTGTCACGGATAAACCGTACTTAGGTTCCTTGTCATCAATGCTATGCCCGCCGACTATAGTTGCGCCTGCTTCACAAACCTTATCGTTTCCGCCTTCAAGTATCCCCTTAACAGCATCGAGCGGCAGCTTTCCGTTAGGGAAAGTCAGCAGATTCATAGCCAGTTTCGGCTGTCCTCCCATTGCGTAGACATCGCTCAGTGCGTTCGCTGCAGCGATCTGGCCAAACATGTACGGGTCATCTACTATCGGAGGAAAGAAATCCACCGTATTAATTATTGCTATATCGTCGGACACTTTGTAAACACAGGCATCATCGCTGCTCTCAAAACCGACAAGTATGCGCGGGTCGCTTATCTTTGGCAGACCCGCCAAAAGACTCGATAGGACACCCGGCCCTATTTTGGCGCCTCAACCACCTGCAGAAGTCATCTGCGTAAGAAGGACCTTCCCTTTCGAGTCAATATAATCAGGAGCCTTCGGCTTAGGAGGCTCTATATGACAAGCAAGTTTTTCCTTTGCTTCCTGTAAAGTTTTATCGTCAATAGTCTTACCCATATATGTGTATAATACCACCTTTTTTCTTTTTTTAATACAAGATATTGTGTTTTTTTCTATTGTCATACTACTATATGCTTTTATATAATTCTTCTGATAAAAAATACCATACTAACGAAAGAGAGATATTATGGCTAAGACAAGACAGATCATACAGATCCAGGAGAAAGTGCCTCTGAGCAAGGGTATTCCACTTTCCATCCAGCACACATTTGCTATGTTCAGTGCTTCTGTGCTCGTTCCTTACATTCTCGGGATAAGTCCTTCCATCGCCCTCCTCATGAACGGCATTGGAACGCTTATCTTTATTTTTGTAACCAAAGGCGGAGCTCCGGCTTACCTCGGTTCATCATTCGCTTTCATTTCACCGGCCCTTATAGTGATTTCTCAGCCGGGACTGGGCTACAGATACGCATTAGGAGGATTCGTTGTAACCGGTCTTCTCATGTGCCTGGTAGCGGGCATTATCAAATTCGTCGGTACAAGATGGATAGATGCCATCCTGCCTCCTGCTGCGATGGGTCCTATAGTAGCGCTTATCGGTCTTGAGCTTGCAGGAAGCGCTGCTCAGACAGCAGGTATTCTGAACGCAGATGGGTCCATGGTAGAAAACCTCGATCCAAAAGTGCTGATCGTATTTCTTGTAACACTCCTTCTCGCTATTTTCGGCGGAGTGCTCTACAGAGGTTTTGCAAGCGCCATAGCCATCCTGATCGCTATCGTATCCGGTTACGTACTTGCTCTCATTTTCGGGCTCGTTGACTTCAGCTCTGTAGGCGGCGCCAGCGTGTTTGAACTCCCGGCCTTCCAGACTCCGCAGTGGAGTGCACAGGCCATTGCAGTAATCATTCCTGCAACACTTGTAGTCGTATCTGAACATATCGGCCATCAGGTAGTCACATCAGAAGTCGTCGGAAAAGACCTTCTCAAGGATCCGGGTCTTCACAGATCAATGTTTGCTGACGGATTCTCTACAGCACTTTCAGGATTCTGCGGATCCTGCCCTACTACCACATACGGCGAGAATATCGGCGTCATGGCTATTACAAAAGTATACAGCGTCTGGGTCATCGGCGGAGCTGCTGTATTCTCTATACTGCTCTCGTTCATCGGAAAAGCTTCTGCACTTATTCAGACCATACCGGGTCCGGTAATGGGCGGTGTAAGCTTCCTGCTCTACGGAATGATCGGAGCATCCGGCATAAGACTGATGGTAGATTCAAAGATCGATTATTCAAAAGCCCGCAATCTTGCGATGACTTCCGTAGTCTTCGTTGTCGGACTTTCGGGCATCGCCATCAACCTTGGCCAGGTCCAGCTCAAAGGAATGAGTCTGGCTGCTGTAGTCGGCATGCTGCTCGGACTCATCATGTATCTGCTCGATAAATTCAAACTTACAAATGAGTATGATGAAATCGATGAAGATCAGGAGAAGCTTAAGACATTCGCGTCTTCCAGATAACAGAATCGCATTTTTCAGGTGAGTCGTCTTCACAAACGGCTCACTTTTATTTATTTTTTTGTGATACAATTTCCAGGTAAATTAAACTTAACTAATTATAACGGAGGGAATAATGGCTACTGAGAGAATACTGGTTATGAATTTAGGCTCTACATCGAGCAAGATAGCGGTCTATGACGATGACAAGGAAGTCTTCAACGATACTATCCGCCACACGACTGAAGAGCTTGCACCATTCGGAGATGTTACAGAACAATATGAGTTCAGATATGACAAAATAAAAGAGTCCCTGCAGAAGAACGGCGTAAGCATGGATTCACTGACAGCGGCGGTATCAAGAGGCGGTAATATCGTTCCATGTCCTCACGGCGCCATCGGTATCGATCAGGCAATGATCGATTTCCTCACAAGACCGGAAGATCTTGCCAAACACCCTTCCCTCATCGGAAGCATGATCGCTTTCGACCTGAACAAGGAGCTTGGTATTCCTGTATGTATTTATGACGCAATCGGAACAGACGAGAAGATGCCTGTAGCCAGAGTCAGCGGAGTGCCTGAAATCCCGCACTTCACGGTAGGTCATACCCTCAATACAAGAGCAATGGCCATCAAGTGCGCCGAAGAAAAGCTTGGAAAGAAATTTGATGAATGCACTTTCATCGTTGCACACCTCGGCGGCGGCAGTTCGATAAGACTGTACAAAGACGGCGTCAACATTGACAGCGTAAATGATGACGAAGGCAACTTCACACCTGAAAGAGGCGGCGGAGTAAGCGCAAAGCGTCTTGTGGATCTATGCTACAGCGGAAAGTATTCATATAAAGAAGCCATGAAACTCTTCCATGGCAAGGGCGGACTTATTGCTCATCTTGGTACTGCAGATGCGCGTGACGTAGAAAAGATGGTTGCTGATGGTGACAAATATGCCGCGATCGTATATGAAGCTATGTGCCTTAATGTTGCAAAGGATATTGCCAAGCTTGCTGCTACTGTATGCGGCAAAGTAGACCGCATTATCCTCACAGGCGGCATTTCATACTCGAAGTATGTTTCCGATTATATCAAGGACCATGTCGATTTCATCTGCCCTGTTGAGATCATGCCTGGAGAGTTTGAGATGGAAGCTCTGGCAGCCGGATGTCTGAGGGTGCTCAGAGGAGAAGAGAAGCTGCAGGACTTCGGAGAGATCGCAGCATCTGCTGAAGAAAGGATAAGCATCGTTCCGGGAGTAAAACCGGGTACCGTTCCGGTACGCTGATCTTCAGTATATTAAACCAGTACAATAAGAAAAGGATCACTGAATGTGATCCTTTTTTAGTATTCATCTCACCCTTTTCCGTTATTCGATCAGCCCGAATTTCTTTCCCAGGTTCATCCATGATTCTTTTGATCTATGGATCGCAGAATTCTTTCCGCAGAAGGAAGCTCTTACCCAGCCCGGTCCTGCAAATGCACGTCCGGGAGTTATGAGAATCCTCTCCTCCTTTGCAGCCTGTACGAATTCGAGCTCGTTCTCCACAGGTGACTTGATCCACATGTAGAAAGCACCCTGAGGATAAAGTGCTTTCAATCCGGCTCCCGTAACGATCTCATAGAGATCTCTGGCATTTATTTTGTAATAGTCCAGATCCGATCTGCACTTCAGACATCTTTCCACTACGAGTTCCTGTATAGTAGGAGCGTTTGTTCCTCCGAGCACCCTGCACGCAACAACCAGAGCTGCAGCAAGTTCATCATGTCCTTCGGCACATTTAGGAACAGCTACATATCCGATACGGTCGCCCGGCATCGAAAGAGATTTTGACCAGGAATACGCTATGAGTGAATCAGCATAATAATCTCCAGGGAACGGCACATCCTGATCGGTATACACGAGCTCTCTGTATGGTTCATCACATATCAGATAGATGGTATGTCCGAATTTTTCTTCCGCCTCTCTGAGTACATCTGCAACCTTGTCCAGAGCTTCTCTGGAATAGATCTTGCCTGTCGGATTGTTAGGGTTGTTGAGCATGACTCCCTTGACTTCAGGAACGAGCAGCTTTCTGAGCGCTTCTGCGTCAGGATCGAAGCCCAGATCTTCGTTCGCTGGTACCACTATTGTATCAGCTCCCCAGTTGCGGGCCCAGTTGCCGTATTCCACAAAGTATGGAGCAAATACTACCAGTTTGTCTCCCGGATCAAAAATGCACTTGTTGATCATGTTTATGGAGTAAGCCGCTCCGCATGACATGATTATATGGTCAACGTCAAAAAAGTCTCCTCCCGCTCTCTCATTGAGATCGTCAGCTATGGCTTTTCTGGTAGACTCATAACCCGCATTCGACGGATAACCATGTACGAGGAGCGGGTCGAGCTCATGGTTGATTTCATCTATGGCATCGAAAACTTCCTGCGGAGGCTTAAGCCCCGGATTGCCTATACTGAAATCATAGACATTTTCAGCGCCATATATTTTAGCCATTTTTTTACCTTCCTCAAACATGGCTCTTATTTGGGAACTGCCTGCGAGGAAAGGCTCCATTGCTTTCGAAATCATTGAAAAACCTCCTGGAAAAACCACAAACTGTTATTTTTTTTTTATATTCCGAAATGCCCTTTTTCTGTTTTAATTGTATCATATATTACCTTGCAAAATGCCCCTTTTTGTTCGATAATTGATTCATCAGAATAATGCTTCGCACGTTCTGCGCCAAGCATTGTTAACCCTGTTGTTTCATATTTTTTGGAGGAATATCTATGGCAAAATATGATTGGAGTAAGTTCGGTCTGCATATCCCTGAGATAATGCTGCCAAAGGAAGGCACGGACTATTTCAAATGGGCTGTCGTAGCATGCGATCAGTTCACTTCCGAGCCGGAATACTGGGATAAAGTCGAAGAGATCGTAGGTGACGCGCCATCGACTCTCAGGCTGATGCTCCCTGAGCTTTACCTCGATAAGCCGGGTGAAGCTGAAAGAATCAAAGATATCCGTGCAACAATGGATAAGTATCTCGAAGACGGTACTCTCAGAAAGATGGCTCCTGGCTGCATGCTGATCAAGAGAACAGCTGAAGGACGTTCACGCCTCGGTCTCGTAATAGCTACAGACCTCGAAGCATATGACTTCAGCAAAGGATCAAGCTCGCTTACAAGAGCGACTGAGGGAACAGTAGTAGAGCGTATCCCGCCTCGTCTGAGGATCAGAGGAGATGCACCTATTGAGATGCCTCACATCCTTATCCTGATCGATGACCCTGACAAATCCGTCATCGAGCCTCTTGCTGACGCTCCGAAAGAAGTCATCTATGACACCGATCTCATGATGGACGGCGGACATATCACAGGCTGCTTTATTGAAGAGAAGAATCTTGAAGGCGCAAAAGAAGCACTTTCTGCACTCTATGACAAGGCAGAAGAAAAGTACGGTGCCGGCCACGTAATCTTCCAGGCTATGGGTGACGGCAACCACTCTCTCGCTACAGCTAAGACAGCTTGGGAGAACATCAAGAAGACTCTCTCGCCTGAAGAAATCGAAGGACATCCGGCAAGATATGCTCTTTGCGAGATCGAGAACATCCATGATGACGGTATCGTATTCGAGCCTATCCACAGAGTTATTTTCGCTAACCAGGGACAGTCCGGAATGGATCTGGTTAACAAGCTTGTAGATCACCTCAATAAGCTCAACGGCAAAGCATATCTTGCTGATACTGATGCTGCAGTACCTGAAGGCGCATTCGCTATCCCTTACATCACAGGTACACAGAGAGGCAACATCTTCATCGAGGAGCCTGAAAATAAGCTTGAGGTAGGCGCTTTACAGGCAGCCCTTGATATTATGGTCAAGGAAGAAAAAGTCTGTGATATCGACTATATTCACGGCACAGCGGCAGTTGAGAAGCTGTCTGTAAGAGACGGCAACGCAGGATTCATGCTTCCGCCTATGGACAAGTTCATGCTCTTCCCTGCAGTTGCTGCAGACGGAGCTCTCCCGAGAAAAACATTCTCGATGGGCGAAGCAAACGAGAAGAGATACTATATTGAATCCCGCTATATTGCTAAATAACAGAAAAGCTCGTAAGCAAAGCAAAACAAAGGACGGTCTTCAGACCGTCCTTTATCGTTTGCTTTTTTCCGATGCCGGCATCCTGTCATTTGACTACTTTGAATTGCTTGTTTATCAGAGTAATTGTCTGCACTGTATCAGCAGCGATCACCTGATACGTATAGCTTCCCGTTTTCAGTTTTCCGAACTTGATTTTGGCATCCAGTTTTTTCAGATTAAATGATTTAGCATTAGGCTTTTTGGAAGCGGATATTACTTTTTTACCTTGATCATTGAGGATCTTTACCGTTACTTTCTTTATTTTTTTATTTGATTTTATTACTCCTTTAATTGAAAACGGCTTTCCTTTTTTTAGCTTTTTCGGGGCTTTAACAGACTTTATGTTCAAAGTACTGGCTGCCTTCGCGGATAGAACATTACTTGACTTCGTCTTTGTCGATACACTTACACTGCTTATATACCAGTATTTCGTGACCTTTGCCGGATCCAGCATTGTCGTTTTTTTCCATGGCTGTATTCCTTCATTGTTGAGTCCTGTATTGCGCGATGAATCAGCAGCATATATGACTCCGTTTTCGACTTTTACCGCAAGAACTCCGTGCGTTCCGGAACTTGCAGCATTTGATCCGTGTACGACTATACCCTCCGGGTGCGTCTTCAGAAGGCTCTCTATCTCCCTTATTCTGGCAGCATCACCCTTTCCGGTGAATTTGCCGCTGTCGATCGCGAAAAGAAGACCTTCATCATCATATTTGAAAGAATTCAGCAATAATCCGACTATGGTGGCAGAACCCCTGAGTTTCTGATTTGTGATCTTGTTCCAGTCACCGGTATTTCTGATGATCATTTCTCTTCTGATCATCATCTTGGTTGCTGTAAGGATACAGTCGCCGCTCTTATAATCCGAAGCCGGTGTATAATATACGGCTTTGTCATCTATAGAAGATACCGCCGCCAGTGTAGGAAAAGGCATCGCTGTGATGATAAGTGTCAGAGCGATCAGTAATGCTGATATTCTTTTCTTCATGGTCAAATTCCTCCGCATTTTAAAGAATAGCCATACAGCAGACTCACGTAAACCGACCTAAACAGTTGTTATGTGCAGTCTTAACATATTGAAATGCTTGTTTTTCGAATATCTTATTTCAGGTGTTTCGGCAGCAATGCCGCTTTTGTCATGGTTGATATTGTCTATGTACCAGTAATCTGTGACCAGGCTCGGATCCAGCATTGTAGTGTCTGACCACTTCTGTATGCCTTCGCTGAACATTCCCATATTGTACGATGAATCCATCGCGTAAACCTGTCCGTTTTCCACCTTCACAACAAGAACACCGTGAGTTCCGGTTTTAGCGGCATCAATACCCCAGACCACGATACCTTCAGGATGAGATTTCAGCAAATTTTCAAATTCTGCTATCCTCGCGCTGCTGCCCTCCCCTTTAAATGAACCGCTGGCAACATTGTAGCTGTCACCTCCGGCATTGTAACAGAAACTATAAAGGAGCAGTCCGTCCGTCGTAGCATCCTTACGCAATGATTTATTAGTGATTTCAGCCCATCCTGTTTTATGCCGCATGATGGCCGCTCTTCTGATCATCATTCTTGTAGCTGTCAGAATGCAGTCACCTTCCTCATAGTCGGATTCTTCCGTATAGTAGACCTTTTTGCTGTCAAGCAGATCCCCGGCATATACAGCAGGCGTCACGACCGGCATCAGAAGAACAACAGCCAGTAAAACAGTAATGATTCTCTTTTTCATGGTTATATCCCCCATTTTAAAAAGCAATAATCCCCCACTGTGCCACAGAATAATTCAGCTGTCTTCTTACGTAAATAAATCTAAATGCTTGTTATGGTCTTTCTTAACATATTGAAATATAACGGAATCAATAGCTCACACCCGTATAAATGCGGCAAATAAAAAAAAGAAGCAGGCTTTTAAGCTTTTAAGCCTGCTTCTTTATGTATCAGTTTGGATTTACCATCGATCAGTCAGCAAGTGCATCTCTTTCTCTTGCCTTGTCGAATACTGCTCTCTCCTTGTCGAGTGTCGGTGTAACCTTTGCGACGATGAACGCTACGATACCGCCAGCGATGAATCCCGGCAGAAGTTCATATACGCCTGTCGAAGCAGAGAGTCCGCCGAAGAGCCAGCCGAGGTCTACTACGAAGCCTGCGATGATACCGGCGATAGCGCCCTTGTAGTTGAACTCTCTCCAGAAGAGCGAGAGGATGATGACCGGTCCGAACGAAGCGCCGAATGCGCCCCATGCGTTCTCAACCAGGTTCATGATAGCCTGTGCTCCTGCACCCTTCGAGGATGCGATCAGATAAGCAATAACCGCGATGATTACTACTACGATACGGCCAACCATTACAGCTTCTTTCTCAGTTACATTCTTCTTGAACTGTGCATAGAGGTCAGCTGTGAATGAGCTGGATGCTACGAGCAGCTGAGAGTCAGCAGTCGATACCGAAGCAGCGATGATAGCTGCGAGCAGCAGTCCGGAGAGTGCCGGCGGGAAGAACTTCCTTGCCATTGTGATGAATACGATCTTCTGCATTCCGATAGGGAGCAGCTCATCAGCAACAAGCATTCTGCCCATGTAAGCGATGAGGCATGCACTTCCGAGTGAAATGACTACCCAGATGATAGCGATCGTCGAGGACTTCTTGATTTCCGAAGGCTTCTCGATAGACATGAATCTTACGATGATGTGCGGCATACCGAAGTATCCGAGGCCCCATGCCATACCTGTCGCAATATCCTGCCAGCTTGCACTGAAAATTCCGCTTCCGAAGTCGCATGTAACTACTGCGCCGCTTGCATCTGTATACTCATATACCTGCGAAAGCAGCGAGGTGTCGAGCTGCTGATGTGTGAGCCATACTGTGATAGGAACTGCCATCAGCGCGATCATCATAAGCATGCCCTGGAAGAAGTCTGTCCAGCATACAGCGGTGAATCCTCCGAAGATCGTGTAGAATACGATCAGCAGTGCGAAGATGACCATCGCAAGTGTTGTGGAGATTCCCGGGAACAGCGTACCGAATACTGTTGTTCCTGCTACGAAAGCAGATGCTACGTAGATCGTATAAGCGAACAGGAAAATCAGAGCGCAGATGATCTGCAGCGTCTTTGTATCTGCATCAAATCTGTTTGCAAGGAACTGCGGGATCGTGATGGAGTCATTTGCCTCTTCCGAGAACACTCTCAGTCTTCTTGCACAAAGGATCCAGTTAAGCGCTGTACCAAGTGCAAGTCCGATGCCGATCCAGATCTGGCCGAATCCGAAGGCCAGGATCGAGCCCGGAAGTCCCATCAGCAGCCATGCTGACATATCTGAAGCCTGTGCGGAAAGTGCTGTTACCCAAGGTCCCATCGCACGGCCGCCCAGGAAGTAATCCTCCTGGCTTCTCTGTTTGTCCTTGATGTAGAAGTAAATTACAACTCCCATCAGGGCCACAAAGTACAAAATAAATGTTAACATTTCAGAACTCATATAATACTCCTTTTCTATTGCCACCTCTTAGCTTATTTCGAGTTTTTATTTTTTACGGCATGATCAAATCCGGTTTATCTTTATTGATTCGAATCGTCGCAGTAAGAATGGGGTTTGGTGACAATAAACAATTATGTACTTATTATTACCCGAATGCATCTTTAAGTCAATCTTAAATTGATATTTAGTTATCGTTTATGACCGTCCTTTCTCGAATTGTAAACTTATCTATATTCGATTATTTGCAGTAATTTCAAGGCTTTCAAGTTGTTTGCATATATATTTACAAGCAAAAAGTTTGTTAACTAATTAACACTTTTGCCGCTTTTAAGCTCCTGTTTGTTATTTTTTTACCTTAAGGATATAAATAAATACTCACTATTTACTTTATTCATACATAATATTGTTGATAATTGAAAAAACCACATTCCCGTGCGGGAATGTGGTTTTTATTGTTTAGGTATTGTCGGCTTCGTTGATATCCTGGAAGCGTTTGCCCCAGACGTTCGAAAGCGACATGACTGTAGCGAAAGCGTCAGGGTCTACTTCTGCGACATGCTTTTTTAGTTTTATACTTTCCGCCGGAGTACATATGACACTGATCGTTCTTCTCTCCTCTTTTGTATACTCTCCTCTCGAAGAATGGGTCGTTACAGCTCTGTTAAGATCTTTCAATACATATTCTGTTATCTCTTCACGCTTAGCCTTTGTACTCGTGATTATATCGAACTGGACGAATCTGCCGCCGTATCCGACGGTAATAGCCGATATGACCTTAGCAGCAACCACAGCTGTAACTATTGCGTACATTGCAATATTCGTATCAAACACGAAAGCGGATACTGTTATTATGGCTATATCCATTGCCATTTGTATATCGCCTGTACGCAAGTGATTGAAGAACTTAAACTTCATGACTCTGGCAAGAGTGTCGGTTCCGCCTGAAGAGTATCCTCCGATGTAACCTACTCCGGTCGCAATGCCGTAGAAAATACCGATCAGGATCGCGGCCAGGAACGGATCCGGTGATCTGAGAAATTCGTAATCGATATGCTCAAAAATAAACAGCATTATCGGGTATGCGAATCCCAGTGCTATTATACGTTTTACCTCGGCTTTGCCCATGGCAAAATATGCAATGATCAGCACTACCATGGAAAGCGTATAATAAACAAGAGAATAGCTTATCGGAAAAGCATGTGTTATCAGCCTGGCGATACCCGGCATTCCTCCTGAAGTCATGCCGTTCGGGATCATAACAAAAATTTGAACAGACGAACCGAAAAACGCCGACGTCAGAACGATCAGCGTTTCTCTTAAAAACTTCCCGGTTTTGGTCTTAGGCGATCTGAACATTATTGCGTTATGCCTCCGGATCCCAGTCGACCTGATCGCGGTAGCTGCCGAATGGTGTTACCGGAATAAATACCTGAAGATCGAATCCGAGCTCACCATAAGTGTCATATACAGGGAACATCGTTATGCATAATGACCAGCCACCGTCAAAGGCCAGCTGCAGCGTATCTCTGGATACTTCACCGTATTTGCCTGTAGCCATCCTGACATCAAGCAATTCCGAAGGAAAACTCGTCTTAGGGGTTTTCAGGTTCCTGTTGTTAGGCATACGTCCGAGATAACCGCGGGCATTAACACATCCAATACGCGTCACCTGTAATTCATCAATAGGTTTGATGAAATAATAGTCCATCTTGCCGTAGAAATAATCAAACAGCTTCTGAGGTGCTTCAGGATGAAAATTGAATATGCGAGGAAATTCGCGTCCCATGGCTTTAAGCATCGGCGTTATCAGCTTTCCGTAAACGAAGCTCTCATCTTTAACCAGCTCCGACCAGTTTTCATGATCGCGCGGAGCGATATTCAGAAGTATTTCATTCATATCATCGAAATAATCGTTTGAACAAGGTATTCCGAAGATGCGGTCACCGAAATCATCGATCGCGTTGAACGAATTCCTGATCTTATCTTTATCCATATCGAGCTCACGGTCTGCGACTGGCAGCGCTGACAGGATTCTGGCATCACTCTTTACGGAAATGGCAAAGCGCCAGTCGAGATCAGGGCGTTCAAGCATAATTTCACCAAACGAGTCTCTCTCAAGCCTTCTGTCAAGATAATTAAGGCGAATGACGAGGGGCTCTCCTTCTGTTTCAAAAATATATGGCTCATGCGATGCTATGCGCTCCATAGCAGGAGCAGCCTGCCTGTATGCCAGGTCTCTTTCCTCATCAGTTTCTTCCCAAAGATGAAAGAAGTAACTGGATTCTTCGTCATCTTTGATCACATATGGCACACTCTCTCTGTCAAGGATAGTTTTGAATGCTTTGACGCACGCTTCGACAAGAATTTTGTTTATCATTTTTGAACTCCTCCTTCGGGAAATCAAATCAGTTTTGAGCAGCCTTTACGGCCAAATACATCCGTATATATTATAGCTTAAGCTGTGCAAAAAGAACATCTCCATTTATCCGGAAACATGTCACCTTCCTGAGTTCATATAGAGCCGTCAGCTTGAACATATTGAGTGCCAATAGTAAAATAAGATAAAAGTAAACTTGTTTTTATAAAAGGGGTAAAGCTTTGATTTCTACAAAAGGCCGCTATGCTCTTAGAATAATGATAGACCTCGCTCAGCATGGTGAAGGCGGAAATGTTGCACTTAAAGATATCGCTGAGAGACAGCAGATCTCAAAAAAATATCTTGAGATCATTGTCAGGGATCTTGTAAAAGGCGGTATGCTCGAGGGTGTAAGCGGAAAAGGCGGCGGCTACAGACTGTGCCGCAGGCCGGAAGAGTATACTGTTTACGAAATAATAGAAGTAACGGAAGGCACGCTTGCTCCTGTTGCATGTCTGGAAGAAAACGCCAAAGCATGTCCTTTGGCGCCGGAATGTCACACCCTGCCTTTATGGACAGAATACTATAAGCTTACTCATGATTTCTTTTCATCTAAAAAGCTGAGTGATCTTTTATAAAGTATTCTAATGTGCTCAATACATAAAGCGGGTACCCTTCCGGGTACCCGCTTTTTCGTGGTAGCGCATCAGGGAATCGAACCCTGGATTCCGCCGTGAGAGGGCGACGTCTTGACCTCTTGACCAATGCGCCACATTTTTCATGCGCAAGTAGTATTATAAACAAAAGGCAATGTCTTGTCTACAAAAAAATGAAAAAAGTTATCAAGTTTTGCAATCACCCATATGATATTATTGAGCTATGAACAGGAAAAAAATACTCATTATTCATACCGGCGGCACCATAGGCATGGTCCGCACAGAAAACGGCTATGCTCCGAAGTCCGGCGCTCTGATTAAAGAGCTTTATCAGATCCGTGATCTCAGCTCTCCTGACATGCCGGAATGGGATCTTATAGAATTCGAGCCCCTTCTCGATTCGACAAATGTCAGATATGAGCAGTGGAATTCCATGGCAGATGCGATAGCTTTGTATTATGACAAATATGACGGGTTCGTAATCCTTCACGGAACGGATACTCTCGCCTACAGCGCTTCTGCCCTGTCCTTCATGCTTGAAGGACTCGACAAACCCGTCGTATTTACAGGTGCACAGATACCTCTCTGCGAACTCAGGAGTGACGGACGTGACAATCTCATTACTTCCATGATGATCGCGTCTGATGATGTCATCCGGGAAGTAAGCCTGTGTTTCGGCGACTCGGTGCTGCGCGGAAACCGTGCTATCAAGTATTCAGCAGACGGCATGGTAGCTTTCACTTCTCCTAACTGCAACAAATTAGCCGACGCAGGGATCACCATAGAATATGACCACGCGTCGATCAGTGATTATGTAAAGAACAGTTTTGATACCGGTCCGCTCAATTTCGTCATGCTGAAAGAAAGCCGCATTGCTGTCATCAAGGTGGTTCCCGGCATACAGTTTGATATCTTTGAACCGATAATGTGTGAAGCGCTTGACGGGCTCGTGCTTGAGACATTCGGCAAAGGGAACATACCGGATTACGATCCTGCCCTCTCGCGTCTTATCAGCGAAGCAAGCAGATGCGGCACCATTGTCGTGGTATGCACCCAGTGCCCGGCGGGCACAGTAAGCCTGGGCACATACAAAGCAGGCTCAGCACTTGTAGAGGCGGGAGCTGTCAGCGGAGGCAACATGACCACCGAGGCTGCTATAACAAAGCTCACATATCTTTTGAGCAAAGATCTTCCTGCAGACGAGATCCGCAGACTGATGCAGACCAATCTCAGAGGAGAGCTTACAAATTAAAAACGGTTCCCGGTCACGGGAACCGTTTTATTCTATAGTCTATGCTTCCCGGAAAGCTATCGTAGCCTTCACTGCCTTGTGCCATCCGGCCAGCTTTTCTCTTCTTTCCTTTTCTCCGAGAGACGGTCTGAACGTCTTCGCGATCTCTTTGCTTGCAACTATATCCGCAAGGCTGTCGTAGTAACCGACCGCAAGGCCCGCCAGATAGGCTGCGCCAAGCGAAGTGGACTCTATCGAGGCATATCTCACGATATCTACGTCCGAGATATCTGCCTGGAACTGCATCAGAAGGTTGTTCATCGCAGCGCCTCCGTCTACCTTCAGCGAAGTTATCTCCTTTCCTGTATCCGCCTTCATCGCAGAAAGAAGATCCTCATTCTGATAGACCAGTGACTGCAGAGTCGCTCTTACGATGTGCTCTCTTGTAGTGCCTCTGGTTATACCGAACATTGCACCTCTTGCTTCAGGATCCCAGTACGGAGCTCCAAGTCCTACAAACGCCGGAACCACAAACACTCCTCCTGCATCAGGTACCTGCTTCGCGATCTCTTCAGACTCTGACGCATCACGGAAAAACCTTAACTGGTCTCTGAGCCACTGAACTGCTGCACCACAGACGAATACTGATCCCTCGAGCGCATATGTGACCTTGCCGTCAAGGCCCCAGGCGATAGTCGTGAGAAGGCCATTGTCCGAATACACCGGCTTGTATCCTGTATTGAGGAGCAGGAAGTTTCCAGTACCGTATGTGCTCTTTACATCTCCTTCATTGTAGCACGCTTCACCGAAGAGAGCGGCCTGCTGGTCTCCTGCTGAACCTGTGATAGGTATCGGGCCTCCGAAGATCTCATCGATAGTGTCTCCGTAGTAGCAGGAGCACTCCACCGGCTCCGGAAGCATGCACATCGGTATGTTGAGCAGGCTGCAGAGTTCTTCATCCCACTTCAGTGCATTGATGTCGAAAAGCATAGTCCTGCATGCGTTGGAATAGTCAGATACATGGACCTTTCCTCCTGTCAGCTTCCATATCAGCCAGCATTCGATGGTTCCGAAGAGAAGCTCTCCTCTCTCTGCCCTGGCTCTTATCCCGGGTACATTCTCCAGTATCCACGCGAGCTTGGTGCCGCTGAAATAAGGATCCGCGAGCAGACCCGTCTTCTGCTTTATCATTTCTTCATGCGGTTTCAGCTTAGCAGCATAATCAGCAGTTCTGCGGCACTGCCACACTATTGCGTTGTATACCGGGATGCCTGTCTTTTTATCCCAGACTACTGTAGTCTCTCTCTGGTTGGTTATTCCGATGGCGGCAATGTTCTTGTATGTAAGCCCGGCTTTCAGCAGCGCCTCCTGTGCAGTACCCATCTGGGATGCCCAGATTTCCATTGCATCATGCTCCACCCAGCCCTCATGAGGGAATATCTGGGTAAACTCCCTCTGCACAACAGATTTGATATTGCCTGCCTTGTCATAGATGATGGTCCTGGAACTCGTTGTACCCTGGTCAAGCGCCATTATGTATTTTTCCATGCTGCTATCCTTTCTATACAAAAAGTGACATTATTGAATTGCTTATATCTATCCCCTGCTCAGTGAGCTTAAGGCCGTCATTGTCGATAGTCAGAAGCCCTTTTCCGGCATATCCAAAGGCTTCCTCTTTTGCTTCCGCGAAGATCTCCCAGAAGCAGTCCCTGAAATCAGCATAGGATGTCAGATTCTTTTTCCCGGCATCGTCTGTGTCGATATACGCCCGTACTGCATCCTCGTAGCGTACACCTTCACGTCTCCTCAGCCCGGTAAATACCGCTTCGCTTATATTGTCAAAAGCAGTATTTTTGTGTTCTTCCTCTAACGGCAGCCTGCCTGCATCGAGTGCGGAAAGATATTCTTCAAGATCTGATGTGTTTTTATATCTAACACCATTTACAAATCCGCTCGCTCCGAGACCCAGACCTATGTATTCGTCCATGTTCCAGTAAAGACTGTTGTGACGCGATCTGTACGGACTTGGAGCGCCGGGATCCTCACCTTTTCTGGCAAAGTTGCTTATCTCGTAATGCTCATATCCGGCTTCACTGAGTCTTCGGCATATCCTGTGATAAGTCTCCCTGTCCTCTTCATCGGGAACTTCTGTCAGTTCTCCGGATTCAGCCATCTCTCCAAACGGTGTGCCCTCTTCTATTTGCAGGCTATAGCAAGAGATGTGTTCAGGAGCAAAAGCGAGTATCTTTTCAAGATCGCTCAGCGCGTCATCACCGCTTTCCCCCGGAACTGAAAACATAAGGTCGAGATTGACGTTGCCGAATCCCTTTCGGCGGATAATATCCATATCGCGTGCAACATTCTCTGCCGTATGGATACGTCCGAGATAATGCAGTCTGTCGTTATCCATGGACTGCACACCCATGGACAGACGGTTGACTCCCATAAACTTATATGCCTGCAGCTTTGCCAGCATCACACCGTCCTTGCGTCCCAGTGTGGCAGGATTCGCTTCCAGAGTGAATTCTGCATCCGGTTCCACATCGAAGGAGTTCTTCAGTGTCTTTACCATTTCCGACATCGATGCGATGTCCATGACCGAAGGAGTTCCTCCTCCAATGTATATCGTGTCTATGCGCTTATCTGTTCCGTTCTTCTTTTCGAGCTCAGCCCTGAGCCTTATCTCTTTTTCAAGAGCATCCGTGTATTCTTTTCTGGGTGATCCTTCTGCGTCAAAAGAAAGGAATGCACAGTATCTGCATTTCTGTACGCAGAAAGGCATGTGTATGTATATGCCTCTTTTTCTGTCCATATTATCTGCCGTCATCGAGTTTAAGGACTTCTGTGAATGCCTCCTGCGGTACAGTTACAGAACCGAACTGCCTCATTCTCTTCTTTCCAGCCTTCTGCTTCTCGAGGAGCTTCTTTTTCCTTGTGATATCACCGCCGTAGCACTTTGCAAGAACGTCCTTGCGGTAAGCCCTTACTGTCTCTCGTGCGATGATCTTCTGGCCTATTGCGGCCTGGATCGGAACTTCGAACTGATGGCGCGGTATTATTTCCTTGAGTTTTTCACATATGCCTCTTCCCTTCGCCATTGCCTCCTCTTCAGGAACTATGGTCGAAAGAGCATCTATCGGCTCGCGGTTAAGGAGAATATCCAGCTTGACGAGCTTTGCCGGCTGATATCTCAGGAACTCATAGTCGAGCGAAGCATATCCTCTGGTGCGTGATTTCAGCGCATCAAAGAAGTCGTAAATGACCTCGTTGAGCGGCATCTCATAATGGAGCTGGACTCTGGTCTTTGTCAGATACTCCATGTGTATCATATTGCCGCGGCGGTTCTGGCAGAGCGTCATTATGCTTCCTACATATTCATTAGGCGTCATGATATCGGCCTTCACTATAGGCTCCTCAATGTGCGCGATAAGCGCAGGCGCCGGCAGATTCGAAGGATTTTGTATGTCAAGGACTTCGCCGTCCTTCATCACTACTTTATATACTACCGAAGGAAGTGTCGTAATAACGTCGAGGTCAAACTCCCTCGCCAGCCTCTCTGTTATTACATCCATATGCAGCAGTCCCAGGAAGCCGCACCTGTATCCATAGCCCAGTGCCGCTGAATTCTCCGGCTCAAAATTGAATGCTGCGTCATTTACCTGCAGTTTTTCAAGGGCATCTTTAACGTTCTCGTACTTCTCTCCTTCTGCAGGGAATATTCCGCAGTAGACCATTGACTGCGCTTTTTTATAACCTTTGAGAGGAGCATCTGCCGGAGCGTTTGCAAGTGTAATGGTATCACCCACACGTGCATCGGCTACCTGCTTGATGCTGCCGCATATATAGCCTACCTCGCCGGCCTTGAGTTCATCGGCAGGAACAGTGCCCGGAATGCAGTAACCTACCTCCGTGACTTCGTAATTCTTGCCGGTATTCATCATGCGTATGGTGTCGCCGCGTTTTACTCTTCCGTCAAATATACGTGTATAGATTATGACGCCTTTATAGCTGTCATAGTATGAATCAAAAATGAGCGCCTTGAGTTTACCATCCGGGTCTCCCTGCGGAGGCGGGATCACTTCTATAAGCTTCTCAAGCATCTCATCGATGCCCATGCCGGTCTTCGCGGAGATCTCAGGAGCCTCCGAAGCATCCAGGCCTATGATGTCTTCTATCTCTGCTCTTGCATCGTCAGGACGTGCAGAATCAAGATCCATCTTATTCAGGACCGGGAGTATCTCCAGATCCTCATCAAGAGCAAGATATACGTTTCCAAGTGTCTGAGCTTCCACCCCCTGTGTCGCATCCACCACAAGAACAGCTCCGTCACATGCTGCCAGAGAACGCGATACTTCGTAATTGAAGTCCACATGTCCCGGAGTGTCGATCAGGTTGAGAATATAATCCTGACCGTCTTTAGCCCTGTATTGCAGGCGGGTCGTCTGAAGCTTGATCGTAATGCCGCGTTCACGCTCTATATCCATATTGTCGAGGTACTGCTCCTTCATGTCGCGTGCCTCGACCAGACCTGTTTTTTCTATCAGCCGGTCAGCCAGAGTTGACTTGCCGTGGTCAATGTGGGCTATAATGCTGAAATTTCTAATATTGTCCAGATAACTCATATTTTCCTTATTCCTTTTAGAACATTATCCATTTAATTATAAAGAAAAACAGCTCCTTTTACGAGGGTTTCCCCCGATTTGGGCGTAAAAAAACAGCCGGGAGACACTCCGGCTGAAGGCGCATTTAACTTATACGCTATGTGGGGACGGGTGAGAATTACTTTGCGCTGAGCGCGTTGAGCTTCTTCTCGAATCTGGAAATCTTACGAGCTACTGCGTTCTTGTGGAACGTACCCTTTGCTGCTGCCTGCATCAGCTTCTTTTCAGCGTGCTGGAATGCTGCCTTTGCTGCTTCTGCATCACCGGATTCAACCGCTGCGAGGAATGCCTTCTCAGCTTCCTTGATGTGGTTCTTTACCCTGATGTTGCGGGCTGTCTTCTTGTCGATAACCTTGATTCTTTTCTTTGCGGATTTAATGTTTGCCATTATTTATACCCCACTTTCATTTTTTAATGCATTAATTCGCAACGGGTATTATATGACATAGCATTTTATAATACAAGCAGAATTTATGATTATCAGAAAATATTTTAGCACCCTGATCCTGAAGGCTTAAGTACCCGGCGCCTTTGAAATGGCATTAAACATCGCCAGGCTGAATATCAGCGTTTTTACATCATCACCTGAGGATATTTTTACCGATCTTATACTGGTATTGTTCAGTCTCTTTTCGAGTTCTCCGTCAAGGATCTCATCATAAGAAAGCCTTGGTATGGTATTGGTAAGAAGACTGATGATCTCATCATTAACGGGATCTGTTTCTACCGTTATTTTCTTCCCGTCATGCGTTTCAAACTTATGCATTCCGGCTTCTCCCTCTGTCTTTAAGTATTTTCTTACAGATCAATTATTACGGATACCGGGCAGTGATCGCTGCCATAGATGTCTGTGTGTATAACAGCCTCTTTCAGCTTATCCGTAAGGCGGTCTGAAATGATGAAGTAGTCGATGCGCCACCCTGCGTTTCTTTCCCGGGCCTTCATGCGGTATGACCACCATGAGTAGGTCACCGTATCAGGATAGAGGCAGCGGAAAGTATCTGTGAAGCCCGCGCCGAGAAGCTCTGTCATTTTTCCGCGCTCTTCATCAGAGAATCCGGCATTGCCCCGGTTAGGTCCCGGGTTCTTAAGATCAATTTCATTATGAGCAACATTGAGGTCTCCGCAGTAGATCACCGGTTTTACTTTGTCTAGCTCACTCATATAAGCTCTCATAGCATCTTCAAACTCACATCTGTAATCTATGCGTTTGAGTCCGTCCTGTGCATTAGGTACATAACAGCAGATGAGGTAAAACTCCGGGTATTCCAGTGTGATCACCCTTCCCTCATCATTATGCTCTCCCTTTATCCCGTAAGCGACTGAAAGCGGCTCTCCTGCCGATTCTTTTACAAATACCGCAGTTCCTGAATAGCCTTTCTTCAGGGCACAGTTATAGTATTCCAGATAGCCTTCCGGATGAAAATCGGCCTGACCCTCCTGCATTTTTGTCTCCTGCAGGCAGAAGAAGTCCGCATCGAGCTCACTGAATACTTCTTCGAATCCTTTCTTAAGAACGGCTCTGAAGCCGTTTACGTTCCAGCTGACGAATTTCATTTCTGTCTCCGATCTTTTTTAATCTATCGTAAAAGGTACTGCTATCCAGTCTTTATACCTGTTCCTTCCGCGCACTATGGCATAGCCGGTGCCGGACTCAGTGTTCTTTACGAAAGAGAGTATATAATCCTTGCCCCTGCGAAGCTTTTTATCTTCATAAGTCACGGTAACTTCCGGCTCTGCCTTGTGGTATCTCAGCTTATAGCTGCTTTCCTCAAAGTCCACTTTGCATTCGCCGACAGATACAGCGTCCTTTTTACCTTCTGCCAGAGTACTGTATACTTTGCCTGGCTCTATGTACCAGATATCGTGATCCACATTGCCTTCAATGCCGCCGACAGCCGCATCCTCTGCGCACTGCCAGTAAAGATACCTGCCTTTAACATCGCAGGCACCCCCATACTGTGCAGCCCATATGACTGCCTCATCGTCGAGCAGTGCAGAGTCCATGTAGTTGGTCAGCATGTCGTAGTTTGCGTAGACCGCTGATTCATACCCTGCTTTCTCCACCCTGCGGCAGAACGCGAGGACCACATCGTGATACATTGATGCAGCAGGCATCTCTCCTGCCTCTACCTTCTGCTGCAGTCTGCCTCCGCTGTACAATTCATAATCGATCACCAGAGGCATTTCAATGTCATAACGTTTAACGAGTTTCAGAAGATATTCCGCTTCTTCTACAGCTTCGGCTTCGTTCAATGCCTGTGAAAAGAAATACGCTCCGCACGCAATGCCGGCTTTTTCAGCCTTTTTTATATTTTTTCTGAAGTCTGCGTCTTCATTGAGTTCTCCGGTCTCCGCACTCCTGTATCCCGCCCGGATGAACACGAAATCAGCTCCGCTCGACTTTACCTTCTTCCACTTTATCTCATCCTGATGCTCCGAGACATCGATGCCGTGTACCACCACACATTCCTTGTAGCGGTCTGCATGAACCAGTCCCTCATCGCTGAGCTTCGTGCGGGAGATCCCTCCAATATAAAGCACAAGCTTGAGAATGCCCACCAGAACCAACAGCACCATAAGTACTGCAGTTATCGTCTGCAGCGTCAGCATATAAGAACGCTTCTTCTTTTGTACGCTTTTTACTTCTTTTTTTACAATCTCTTGTTTTGCTTCTTTATCAGCCAATTGGCTCACCTCTAAAATTCGTTCGTATGCATGTACGGCATGAGCTCACGTTCGAGCTCAACCCTGTGATGTTTTGTGTAGATACCAGGCAGACCTCCGGTGTGCAAGAATATGACATCAGAGCCTTTTTCTATGCTTCCGTTCCTTGCTCCGTCGACTACTGCTTCGAAGGTCTTGCCTGTATAGCAAGGATCTATTATTATTGCCTCCCTGCGTGCAAGATAGTACATAACATCGCGGACCTCATCCACCGCATTGTTATATGCTCCGTGTATGTAATGAGTTACGATATTGAAGTCATCAGGCGTGATGCCCCAGCTTTCGCTGTATCCGGCAAATACTTCGCAGACTTTCTTATAATAATCGCATAAGGCGTTACGGAGAGCCTCTTCGTTGGCCACCTCATCTGCAGTATCCTCCGCGTACGGCAAAACATTGATGCCCACAAGACTGAGCGCAGATCCGCACTCTTTCAGCCCTATCAGCATTCCGAGGTACGTACCCATACTTCCGACCGTAACATAAACGGACGCCTCGCCGATGCCCATCTCCCGGGCCTGCTTGTCGAGCTCCATCGCACATTCAACGTAACCGAGCATTCCTATCTCATTGGAACCGCCCATAGGAACATAATAAACCTTTTCACCTTCGGCTGTATACTTGTCTATTACCGCCTGTCTGCCTGTCTCCATGTCTTTGACGAAGTAGACGGGACAGCCCAGCATTCCGTCCAGGAGCAGATTTGCGCTTATCTCTCCGGGATACTCATCCTCGGTGACTATCGCACATCTGAGGCCGTATTTCGCAGCTACAGCAGCTGTCAGCCTGCCGTGGTTTGTCTGGGCGCCTCCTTCGGTGATCAGCATGGTTGCCCCTTTATCCTGAGCATCTTTCAGAAAGTACTCAAGCTTACGCAGCTTGTTACCTCCGGTGGCGAGATTTGTAAGGTCATCTCTTTTGCAGTATACGTTGATGCCGAGGTCCTCTGATACGTTGTCAAGACGTTCCAGAGGCGTCGGCAGGTGCAGTATTTCAACTTTTTCCCGTCCGAATAGCATAATTTCTCCTTTTTCCTGAATGATCTCTGATCCGACATCTCATTTTAGCATAACGAGCTCCCGGCCGAAATAAATACATTCAGGTACAATGCATTGTGCTACAATAATAGTGATAAAAAAGAAGGTAAACTTTGCCTTCAGAAATCTTTTTACAAATAAAAGGAGAACGGCTATGGTAAATGAAAAATATTATGGCTACGGCACTGCGCCTAGCATCATCCGCGAACTCTTCGCCTACGGACTGGAGCAGGCAAAGAAACTCGGAAGAGACAAGGTCTACGACTATTCGCTGGGCAATCCGAGCATACCTGCTCCTAAAAAGGTAAATGATACAATCAAAAAACTCGTTGATACAGAAAGTTCCATCCTGCTGCACGGCTATTCAATGGCTCCGGGATTTGAAAGCACAAGAGAAGCCATCGCAGCAAACCTCAGAAAAAGATTCAATACAAATGCGAAAGCAAGCGATCTTTTCATGACATGCGGCTGTGCTCCGGCACTTGTTTCAGTAGCATGTGCACTCACCACAAAGAGTGACGACAACTTCGTTGTGATCGCTCCTTACTTCCCTGAATACAACGTATTCTTCAAGGCCGGAGGAGGCAAGGTCAAAAGAGTCGACCCGGATATTCCTGATTTCCAGATCAACCTCGAAGCTCTCGAAGCTACTATCGACCATGACACGGTAGCTGTAGTTCTCAACTCTCCGAACAACCCTTCCGGAGTTGTCTACACTAGAGAAACACTTGAGAAGATTTCTGCCGTCCTGAAGAAGAAGGCCCTGAAATACGATCATCCTATATACATCATCGCTGACGAGCCATACAGAGAACTTGTTTACGGCGATGCAGTCGTTACATTCATTCCTGAAGTATACGACAACACTATCGTATGCTATTCATGGTCAAAGAGCCTCTCGCTCCCTGGCGAACGTATAGGTTATGTATATGTTCCTGAAAAGTGCTTCAACCACAGCGGAGTACTCAGTGCAGTTGCCGGCGCAGCAAGAGAGATCGGTTCTGTCTGCCCTCCTACACTTATCCAGAGAGTCGTTGAGGAATGCGTTGACTGCATGCCTGACCTCGTAGCATATGACGAGAACAGAAACGACCTTTACAATGGCCTTACGGAGATGGGCTATGAGTGCGCTAAGCCTGACGGTGCGTTCTACCTGTTCATGAAAGCTCCTAACGGAGACGATATGGCATTCAGCGAAGCGGCAAAACTCGAAGAAAACATCCTGATCGTTCCTGGTACAGGCTTCGGATGTCCTGGATATTTAAGACTTGCGTACTGTGTATCCAATGAAACGATCAAGAATTCAATGCCTGGATTCAAACGGCTGATCGAAAAATACGGTAAATAGTTCGTTCTCCCAATATATTATTATCGTAAAACAAAACCGGCGCATCATACATGCACCGGTTTTTTACTTTTCAGACAGTTCAGGCCGGTTATGCAGGTTTTCCTGTTGCGGCAAGTATGCCTACTGCAGCAAGAACTTCTCCGACCTTTGATACAGTTCTGATCTCAATTTTCTCCTTGACTTCATCAGCCACGTCCTTAAGGTCATATTCATTCTCTTCAGGTATGAACACCTTTGTTATGCCTGCGCGTTCAGCAGCCATCAGTTTTTCCGGAAGACCTCCTATAGGTGTTACGGCACCTCTCAGAGCTACTTCCCCTGTCATAGCTATATGCGGATCCACCACACATCCTGTTACAAGCGATGAGAGCGCTGTAGTCAGTGCTATGCCGGCAGAAGGACCGTCCTTTGGCACTGCTCCCTCAGGAACATGGATGTGCAGATCATTCTCACTGAACATCTCAGCCTTGTCCGGGAAGAGTGTCTTAACAAGGCTTACTGCTATCCTGGCTGATTCCTTCATGACATCGCCAAGCTGCCCTGTAATAATGGTCTCACCCTTGCCTTTTGTGAACATAGTCTCGATATAGAGTATCTCACCGCCTACAGGCGTCCATGCGAGTCCGGTTACAACACCCGCCTTAGGTTCAGGAAGTATCTTGCTGTGCTGTACCGGTCTTGCGTCTATTTCTTTGTCAACTACATCCGGGGTGACAACAAGCTTGCGGTCCGGTTCACTTGCAACCTTCACTGCAAGTACCCTGCACAGAGTGTCTATGCGTTTTCTGAGTCCGCGTACCCCGGCTTCCATTGTGTAGTCCGAGATGATCTTTCTCAGCGCGTCATCAGTAACATCCATTATTTTTGCATCGATGCCCATAGCTTCCATAGACTTCGGAACCAGATGCTCACGTGCTATAGAAAGCTTTTCTATAGGGGTATATCCGCTGAACTGTATGACTTCCATACGGTTCAGAAGCGGCTCAGGGATTGTGTCCGTCGTGTTTGCAGTGCATATGAACATCACGTCTGAAAGATCGTAAGGAACGTTCATATAGTGATCTGTAAACGTATTGTTCTGCTCAGGATCCAGCACCTCCAGAAGAGCGCTTGCAGGGCTTCCGTGATATGACGCCGAAAGTTTATCTACTTCGTCAAGCACCATTACCGGATTTGACACGCCGCTCTTATGTATACCGTCCATTATCCGGCCCGGCATCGCACCTATATATGTTCTGCGGTGACCGCGTATGTCTGATTCATCATGGATGCCGCCCAGGCTCACTCTTACGTATTCGCGTCCGAGAGCCCTTGCTATGCTCTTTCCTATGCTCGTCTTGCCTGTTCCCGGCGCACCAACAAAGAGAAGTATCGATCCGGACTGCTCTTTCTTGAGATTCATGACTGCTATCTGCTGTATAATGCGGTCCTTCACCTTATTAAGGCCGAAGTGATCCTCATCAAGCACCATGCGCGCCTTGTCAAGATCGATATGAGAAGCTTCTTCCTTTTTCCATGAGAGTCCTGTCACGAAATCCAGATAATCGTACAGCATCCCGGATTCAGCGCTCTGGCTGCCCTCCTGCTTAAGACGGTTGAGAACTTTTTCTGCCTCTTTTCTGGCTGTCTCGTTCATGCCGGACTCGGCAATTTTCTTCTCGAATTTCTGTATGTCGGTCACATTCTCCGGATGCATCTCATCGAGCTCTTTCTGAAGATGCTCCATCTGACGCTTTATGGCCTGCTCACGGTACATCTTCTGATGCTCTTCCTGCTGCGATGTCATCGCTTCGTTTGTGATGCGTCCTACTTCCATGAAGCCGTACAGTGCCTCTTCAATCAGCTCGGCCCTTTTCATGCGGCTGTCCTCAGCCAGTATCGCATATCTTTCCGCATTCGAAATATCCATCCATGGCGACATGACACAGGCAGCTCTTTCGAGTGAATCAATCTGTTTCAGCCAGTATTCTGCAGAATCCGCCCACTCGAATCCTGAAGCAAATCTGCGCATCTCATCGAGCATGCCGTCAAGTTTTTCCTTCTCAACGCTTCTGCTCATGTCGTCTATGTCATTCCTTCTGGTCATGGTGAGTCTTATGGAATCATCAGCACCAATCTCTATATTATCTACATCGACACGATAGTTCGTGTGAATAACGACATAGCCCTGGCTGTTGATTTCTTTTATCTCTCCGGCAATGCCGACCGGATAGAAACTCTCCGGATCAAGGTCTCTGTAGCCCTCATTGTTTCTGGCTACTATGAGAACAATCCTCTCTCCTACTGCGAGGCCCTTGTCGCCCGCGTTCCTTCGCACCTGATTTATGTTGAAGTAAATGTTCGCGTCAGGCGCGAGTATCATGTTATATACAGGTACTACTATCATTTATGCTCCTTTTTTACCCTTTTTTAGATATAAGAATGGCGCATCACAGAGATTTGCGATGCGCCTCTTCTGTAATTGTATTACATTCAGAATTTCAGCTTACTGAACCTTTCCTTCTTCGGATATGCCTCTTTTCCGATCTTTCCGGCCATCTCCTCGATGGCTTTCTTTTCCTTGCGGTTCAGATGCGTCGGGACCTCAACTATAACCTTTACGTACAGATCGCCCTTGCGTCCTGTCCTTACGTTAGGCACGCCTTTTCCCTTGAGTCTGAATGATGATCCGGTCTGTGTGCCCGGCGTGATCGTATAGCTGTAGCTCTCGCCAAACCCCGGCACCTGCACCTTGCCTCCGAGTGCAGCAACATCGAATGTGATCGGCATGTCGAGATAAAGGTCGTCGCCTCTTCTCTTGTAAGTGCTGTGCGGCCTTACATTTACAACGATGTAGAGATCGCCGTCCGGTCCGCCGTTGATGCCCGGCTCGCCCTGGCCTCTTACGGTCACGATGCTGTCGGTATCAACTCCGGCAGGAATATCGACCTTGATCTTTACGGTCTTGCGGTTAATTCCGGTGCCTCCGCAATCGGTGCACGGTGTCTCTATCATCTGCCCGGTGCCTCCGCACTTAGGGCATGTAGTTACATTCTGGAACCTTCCGAAAGGCGTGTTGCTTACCTGTGAGATCTGGCCGCTTCCGCCGCACTGATCGCAGGTCTTCTTGCTTGTGCCCGGTTTTGCTCCGCTTCCGCCGCAAGTCTTGCACTTTACGTTCTTGGCTATTTCGATCTGCTTGCTGCATCCAAACAGCGCATCCGTAAAGTCTATGGTGAGAGTCTTCTGCAGGTCTCTTCCCTTCTGCGGGCCTCCTCTTCTCGAAGATCTTCTCGCGCCGCCCATTCCTCCGAACATATCGAATATGTCATCGAAATTCATGCCGGCTCCGCCGAAGCCTCCTCCGAAGTTGCCGAATCCGCCGAATCCGCCGAATCCGCCCTGGCCTGCTCCGAAGTTCGGATCTACGCCCGCAAATCCGAATCTGTCATATTTGTCCTTTTTGTCGGGATCTGAGAGAACTTCGTAAGCCTCATTGACTTCCTTGAACTTCTCCTCTGCCTCCTTGTCACCGGGATTTTTGTCAGGGTGATACTTCATGGCAAGCTTGTGATAAGCCTTTTTGATTTCAGCATCCGATGATCCCTTATTGACCCCGAGGACCTCGTAATAATCCCTCTTGTCTGCCATATGGGTGATTCCCTTTCAATTATTAGTCGTCTACTACCTCATAATCAGCATCTACTGTGCCGTCATTAGGGGCTGAGCTGCCGCCCATGTCGCCAGGGTTGAAGCCTGCGCCGCCCATGTTGTTAGGGTCGAAACCGCCCATGTTAGGGTTAAATCCCTGTCCGCCTGCAGCTCCCTGCTGTGCAGCCTGAGCTTCCTGATAGATCCTTGTGGAGATCGGATAGAATGCGTTGGTGAGTGCTTCCATCTTTGCCTTCATGTCGTCAACATTGCCTGCATCGACTGCCTTCTGGAGCTCTTCCTTTGCAGTTTCAACTGCTGCCTTCTCGGACTCAGTGACCTTGTCGCCGAGTTCCTTAAGCTGCTTCTCGATCTCAAAGATCATTCCCTCGGACTGGTTCTTTGTCTCAACTGTTTCTTTCTGCTTCTTATCCTGCTCTGCGAACTGTTCTGCCTCTTTGATCTTTGCGTTGATCTCTTCCTCGGACAGCTTTGTCGAAGAAGTAATAGTGATCTTCTGCTCCTTGCCGGTAGCCATGTCCTTAGCGCTTACATTTACGATACCGTTAGCGTCGATATCGAATGTGACCTCGATCTGAGGGATTCCGCGAGGAGCCGGTGCGATACCGCTGAGCTGGAATCTGCCGAGTGTGATATTGCCGGCAGCCATTTCTCTCTCACCCTGCATTACATGGATATCTACTGCAGTCTGGTTATCTGCTGCTGTAGAGAAGATCTGACTCTTCTTTGTAGGGATAGTCGTATTTCTCTCGATGAGTTTTGTTGCAACTCCGCCGAGTGTCTCGATCGACAGCGACAGCGGTGTTACGTCGAGGAGCAGGATGTCGTTTACTTCACCTGTAAGTACTCCGGCCTGGATCGCAGCTCCGATAGCTACGCACTCATCAGGGTTGATTCCCTTGAACGGCTCTTTGCCGGTTACGTTTCTGACTGCTTCCTGAACTGCAGGGATTCTTGTGGAACCTCCTACCAGGATTACCTTTTCGAGGTCGGCAGAAGTAACTCCTGCATCCTTCATTGCCTTGTGCATAGGCTCGATGGTTCTGTCTACAAGGCTCTTTGTAAGCTGCTCGAATCTTGCTCTTGTTACATCCATATCCAGGTGAAGCGGACCGGATGCGTTCGCAGCGATGAACGGCAGATTGACCTTTGTTGTCTGTGCTGTCGAGAGCTCTTTCTTTGCCTTCTCAGCAGCCTCCTTAAGTCTCTGGAGGGCCATCTTATCCTGTCTGAGATCGATGCCGTTCTCCTTCTGGAAGCTGTCTGCCAGGAAGTTCATCAGTGCGTTGTCGAAGTCATCTCCGCCAAGGTGTGTATCACCATTTGTAGCGAGTACTTCGAACACTCCGTCTCCGAGTTCGAGCACGGATACATCGAATGTGCCGCCGCCCAGGTCATAAACCAGGATCTTGTGGCTTCCTGTGTCCTTATCGAGTCCATATGCCAGCGAAGCTGCTGTAGGCTCGTTGATGATTCTCTTTACTTCGAGACCGGCGATCTTGCCTGCATCCTTTGTAGCCTGCTTCTGCGCATCGCTGAAGTAAGCCGGAACTGTGATTACAGCCTCTGTGACCTTTTCGCCAAGATATGCTTCTGCGTCAGCCTTAAGCTTCTGCAGGATCATTGCGGAAATGTCCTGAGGTGTGTAATCTCTTCCGCGAAGATTTACTTTGTAGTTCTCACCCATGTGCCTCTTGATGGAAGCTACTGTTCCTTCAGGCTCTGTGATCGCGATTCTCTTTGCTGTCTCGCCGACGAGTCTCTCGCCGCTCTTTGTGAAAGATACTACCGAAGGTGTTGTTCTCATACCTTCAGAGTTTGTGATAACTGTAGGCTCTCCGCCTTCAAGTACTGCTACGCAGCTGTTGGTGGTGCCCAGATCGATTCCGATAACTTTGCTCATTGTATGTCCTCCGTTCTTATAGATGGTTTATTAACTTAGATTATTTTTTATTAACCGCTACCATTGACGGTCTGATCACTTTGTCCTTAAGCTTGTAGCCTTTCTGCAGGACCTTCGTAACAGTGCCGTCCTCTTTGTCTTCAAGGTTCTCTGTCATCACAGCGTTATGCACATTCGGATCGAATGTTTCATCCATAGCCTTGATCTCTTCGAGGCCTGCGTTTTCAAGGGCTTTTTTCAGCTGTTCGAATATGAGCTGCATGCCCTTTGCATAAGCTTCGAGATCGCCGCCCTCCGTATCAAGTGCTCTTTCAAAATTGTCAAGCACCGGCAGAAGTTCTCCGACTATCTTTTCATTGGCATAAGCATGGATGTCCGACTTTTCTCTGGCGACTCTTCTCTTGAAGTTCTGGAACTCGGCCATCAGCCTCATGTAACGCTCAGATTCGGCTTCCTCAGCCTTCTTTGCTTCCTCTTCGGCTTTCTTTGCCTCGTCCTCTTTTTCCGCTTCTCCGGCAGCCTCGCCTTCAGCTTTTTCCTCGGCTTCTTCAGCCTTTACCTCTTCAGCTTCATCCGCGCCGTCCTCGATCGGGATCTGCTTGTTCTTGTCTTCTGACATCAGTAATGTTTCCTTTCATGCGGTTTATTTGTTTTTTATTTCTTCTGCTTTTTATCGCCGGAATTCCCGTCACCGGTACTTCCCGGAAGCCTGAAGCTCTCACTCAGGTTGTTAGTGAGATATTCCATTATGGACGTGATCTCGTCATATTTCATTCTTGTCGGTCCTATGACTCCGATCTTGCCGACGAGCTTGCCGTCCACATGGTATGTTGCTGTTATCAGCGTACAGTCTTTCATGGTGTCGTTCTCTTCACCTATGGTGACGACGACTCCGTCATCTCTAGCGAGCATCTTCTGCGTGAACCAGTCTTTACGGGCGAAGAGCTCCATGAAGTCTCTCGCACGGTCTATGCTGGTATATTCAGGCAGATTGAAAATGTTCGTCATACCCTCCATATACAGATTGACGTTCAGCATGTCTTCGAGCGTCCTCAGGAAGCTCGGCATTACGCTGCCCCTGAGCTGGCTCAGAGCCTCTATGTCTGATCCTACATCGTGGATGATCTCACCTTTGAGAACATCGTCGAGTGTGCGGCCCTTGTAGCTGACTGTCATGTTCTTGCTCAAAAGTTCAAGCGACTCCTGTGTATACGGCACATTCAGTCTGAGTGTAGTATTTGTCACATTTCCGCTCTCTCCCACTATCATGAGTATGAGCGTACGCTCGTCTACAGGCAGGAGCCTGATGAAACTGATCGTCTCTTCATTTGTTGCCGGCGTCATTGCGAACGATGCCAGATGCGTGATCTCCGAAAGGAGCTCAGCAGCATGTCTGATGGTCCTGTCGAACTCATCCCTGCTTGCTGACAGTCTGTCGTTGATCATACGCTTGTCTTTGGCGCTGAGGTTCTTCTTTTTCATCAGCTCATTTACATATAATCTGTAAGCTTTGTCTGAAGGAACTCTTCCGGCCGATGTATGAGGATGAGTCAGGTAACCCATATCCTCAAGATCTGACATCTCGTTTCGTATGGTTGCCGGACTGACGCCAAGGTCATATTTCTTTGCGATCGATCTTGAACCGACCGGCTCGGCGTTCTCTACATAATCTGTAATGATCGCCTGCAGTATCTGTAATTGTCTTTCGCTCAGATCCATGTCTTGCCTCCTGAATCAGTTTCTTTTTTGTTAGCACTCATCAAGTGAGAGTGCTAATCACAAAACATAATATACTCGCACGAAACCCTATTGTCAATAGATTTACGACACTTTTTTGACAATAAAAAAGCGCCCGCAGGCGCTGATTTTCATCACGGTTGACCGAGGATATTGCTCATGAAATACGGAAGCTGTTTCTTCCACCAAGGCCAGTCGTGGTTGACGTCATAGCCCCAGTAATCTGCCCAGTGAGGGATGCCCTTCATCTCAAAAGCTTCATGGAGTTTCTGCAGATCCACTCTCATTTCATCTTCCCACGCACCCTGTCCGCAGCAGAAGATTATGCTGCTCTGTCTGTAGAGATCCATCCACGGATGATGCTCAGGCATGTTAGGAATAAATTCTATAGGTGAATTTGCATATGTGAGGTCGTCCTTATAACCATGGAAGAAATAATTGGTATCGTAGAGTCCGCTCATGGAGATGACTCCTCCGAAAAGATCAGGACGGCGGCAGAAGAAGTTCATAGCGTGGGTAGCACCCATGCTGCAGCCTGTAGTGATTGCACGTTCATCTCCCAAGTACTGAGGAACAAGCTCATCAGTCACATAGCGAAACCATCTTTCCTGGAGCTCGAGTCTTTCACGCTCATTACGTCCTTCGGCGGACCATGTCTCTTCGTCAATGCTGTCAACGCAGAGAACTCTCAGCTTGCCCGCTTCGATCCATGGTGCGATCGTGTCGATCATTCCGAAGTTGCGGAAGTCGTATGTATGTCCGTTCTGAGGTCCGAAAGCAACACAAAGTCTTCCGCTGTCGCCGAAGATCGCGTGTTCCATTTCTCTGTCCATTATCCAGCTGTACTCTTTCTTGTAGTAATCGTTCATTAATATTCCCCTTTATCTTTTATACTGTTCTTTATTTATCTGTTTATGCACGTTCCAGTATGAATTCATTGAATTCCTCTACCTCTTCAAAGGTCTTGAAAACGGCAGTGTAGAACTGGTTGCCCATGGCTCCGGACAGTACGTCAGGCATGCGTTCGCACATCTTCATGCAGTGTCCGTATTTCTGCAGCACCTCTTCATGGCTGTGTTTATACTGATGGATATCCTTTCTGGAAGCATATGCGCAGTACTGGTCACCGCCTATATCCGGTAGACGGCGCTCATTGTATGCTACCATTTCAGCCCATATCTCATATACGTCTGTGTTATGAGCATAGTCCATCATATCCGGAGTATACCCTCCTGCAGGTCTCATATTGACTTCAAGGCCTACAAAGTCTCCGACTTCACCAAGGTTCTTTCTGGCCTGTGTGAGGCGGAAGAACTCAAAGTGTACGAATCTGCTCCTTACCTTGAAAGCTTTTATTGTAGCGCGTCCGTATTCACGGAGCTGTGCAGGCACCTCAGGCGTCGTGTAATAAGTGAGCTCGAGTCCTTTATTTACAAGATCCGCTATTGATGGAGGGAACCAGTTGGAGCTCTCAAAGAGCACCTCTCCCTGCGCGTTTACGATTGCATCGTATGAATATATGTATCCGTAAACGAATTCTTCCATTACATACGGATGCTCCGGCAGATTGTTATAGAACCACTCCAGATCCTTATCATTTTCTAGCTTCCATGTGTCTGCCGCGCCTACTCCGATATCCGGCTTTACGATGACCGGGAATCCTCCGATCTCATCGAGGAACTCGCGCGCCGCCTTGATATCAGTGACCTTGTGGTTGCGTGCAGTCGGAACGCCGGCTTCCTTATAGAAAGGCTTCATTGCGGACTTGCTCTTCCACATTGCGAGCTCCTCAGGCTGAACGCCTGAACCGATGTTGAAGTCCTTTCTGAGTTTTGCGTCCTGTTCGAGCCAGTACTCGGTGTTGGATTCGAGCCAGTCTATCTTGCCGTGCTTAAATGCAAAATAGGCAACCGCGCGGTACATCTGGTCGTAGTCCTCCATGTTGTCGACCTTATAGTATTCTGTCAGAGCTGCCTTAAGCGGCTCTTCCAGCGCATCATAAGGACAATCTCCTATTCCCAGTACATTAATGCCGTTCCTTTTCAGTCTGTCACAGAACTGCCAGTAAGTGTGCGGAAAATTCGGCGATACAAAGATGAAATTCATTGTTCCCTTTCCCTTTCTTTATTTGTCTCTCCGGCCGGCAATATAATACGGCACTGCTACAAACAGCGCTCCGCCGGCTATGTTGCCTAAAGTAACTATTGCTAAATTATAGAAGAAGCCTCCTGCGGTGACTGCCTCATGAACAGGCTGCAGAAGCGCAACTGTAAACAGTGTCATGTTGGCGATACTATGCTCGAAGCCTGTCGTAATGAACGCGAAAAGACACCAGAAAACCATAATGAGCTTTCCGGAATCTGAGCTGGCTCTGCCCGCACACCAGACAGCAAGGCATACCAGGAAATTACACAGAATGCCTCTGGCGAACAGCGCTGCTGCTCCTGCTCCCATCTTTGCGCCTGCTGCAGATACCATGAATTCGGCTACCGGACCTGTACAGAGACCTGTCATGTGGTATATTGCTGCGAGCAGCATGCCGCCGGCAAGATTGCCCAGCCAGCATATGCACCACAGTTTGACAGCATCTTTCCACGAGACCTTTTTATCCAGGATCCCTGCCGCCATGGCAAGATTGTTTCCTGTGAAAAGCTCTGCTCCGGCCATGACTACAAGGCTCAGGGCAACACCAAAAGTGAGTCCCATCACTATCCTTGCGTAAGGAAGGCCTGTCAGCAGCCCGCCGGATGTGAATGCAAGCAATACGCCGATTCCGATATATGCGCCGGCCAGCATGGATACCACGAAATATGCCAGTGGATCTTTATTCATGAAAGCAACTTTCGCGGCCGCTCCGTCGGATGTCTTGGTATAGTCGTTTCTGAACATTTTTAACTCTCTTTATTATTATATGCCGTTTATTATACCCGTATTTGTGCCTTTTAACAATAAAAAAGGACGGGACTTTGTTATCCCGTCCGTCTGGTGGCCCATATTGGACTTGAACCAATGACCTACAGGTTGTCACCCTGTCGCTCTCCCAACTGAGCTAATGGACCGCGTCGCTGTTCCCTATTTTATCGGAGGAGCCATGCCTCCGGAGATCAATAATTTCGACCTTACGGCAAAGCCGCTACACTCAACGAAAATATTATAGCGAAGAACAGCTGTGATTTCCACCCCTTTTTTTACTATTCTGAAAGTGCCTTCTTTGCCAGCCTGTCAGCGAGCTCGTTGTATTTGTTGCCGGCATGAGCCTTTACTTTCACAAAGCTGATTTCGATGGTATTTCTGGCTTCGGCGACAAAGTCCCGGTATCCCTGAGTGAGCGGATTGTTGGCCTTCCACCTCCTGTCAGCCCAGGCTCCGATTCCTTCGTAGTCGTGGTAGATCTCTACGGCTTTTATTCCGTTCGCGATGCAGTGGTCTATCGCAAGCTTGGACCCCATGATCTCTCCAGCTACATTTCGCTGCTGAGCTGCTTCCTGATCATCAAAAGCCGCGTTGAGCTCTGTAGTTTCGCTGTTTCCTTCAGCGTCTGTCTCAACTATTACGACTCCGCATGAAAATCTGCCGCTGGCGCTGTCGTAGCTTCCGTCGACATATGCTCTGACACCCTCCGGAAACGTCTCTGCAGCTGTTTCCCTGCTGCCGGCAATACCGAGGTATGCCATGGCTTCAGCCGGATCCGCAAAACTCTTATACTCGGCGCCGGCGAATCCGTCCACCTGTGCCTTGCAGTCATCCCAGCTCATGAACAGTCCGGTAGTCCTGCCTTTTCTTACCGCATATACCTTTTTAGCCATCTTCACAGCCTCCCTGCCGTCTTCTTCCTTCCTTACAGCCTTGTGTCCCGTTTCAGGGTTCTCATCAAACTTTTTCAGAAAAGTCTTTCTGTGTATCGGAGTCTTGCCGAGAGTCCTTAGCCCTTCATAGTGCTTTGCGGTCCCATAACCCTTGTTTCCCGCAAAATCGTAGCCGGGATATACGCTGTCCATCTCTGTCATGAAAGAGTCTCTTGCAACCTTGGCAACTATCGAAGCTGCTGCGATGCACAGGCATTTCTCATCTCCTTTTATGATCGATTCGCTCGGCATTCCCGCGTCAAGCTTCACTGCATCTATCAGGAGCATATCCTGCGCGAGAGGCTTATCTTCAGATTCGAGCAGCCCGCGTTCGGAGAGCATGTCTCTTACGGCTGCTATTGCCCTTTTCATGGCAGTCTTTGTAGCCTCAAGGATATTAAGCTCGTCTATCTCATTGTTATCGGCGATACCGATTCCCCAGGCTACAGCCTTCTCCTTTATTACATCAGAGAGCTCCTCCCGCTTTTTTGCCGACAGTTTTTTGGAATCGTTGATGCCCGGAACATCGAAATCATCGGGGAGTATTACGCACGCAGCATAGACCGGTCCGGCAAGAGGCCCTCTTCCGACCTCATCGATCCCGGCGATATATCTGTAACCCTCTGCCCTGAGTTCATCCTCATGAGCTTTCATTTCAGCAAGTTTTGCTATATCTCTTTCCAGTCTTTCCTGCTTTGTCATGTCCGCCTTATGTAAAGTTTACTTTACCTTTTCCAAAGTGATCCTTCCGATCTTTCCGCCCCTGAACTCGTCCAGAACAGTGCGCCCGGTCCTCTCGTAGTCTATCCTGCCGCCTGACATTATGAATCCGCGCTTTCTTGCGATATTATCCATATTATCTATAGTCTCTTCCGAAAGTTCATCGAGCTTGTATCTATCCTTAAGGAGATCAGGATAATTCTCTCCAAGCACTCTTATGAGTTCGAAGCCAAGATCCTGAACGCCCAGTATGTCATCTTTGATGCTTCCGCAGAAAGCAAGGTCGAGTCCCACATTCGGGTCTTCGAATTTAGGCCAGAGTATACCCGGTGTATCGAGGAGCTGCATTCCGTTCGAAAGTGTAAGCCACTGTTTCCCCTTCGTCACGCCTGGCTTGTCACCTGTCTGGGCGGATCTTTTGCCTGTAAGACGGTTGATAAGTGAGGATTTGCCTACATTAGGCACTCCGACGATCATGATGCGAAGCGGTCTCTTTACAGATCGTTCTGCATTTCTCTTCTGCTGCTCAGTCTCAAGAGCCTTCAGTAGCTTTTTGATATTTTCCCCCGACTGAAGATTGAGCGCCATGACACGGCGTACGCCCTTTCCTTCCGACAGCTTTTCAGCCCACGCCTCAGTCTCTGAGGCATCTGCAAGATCTGCTTTACCGAGCACTATTATGCGTGGTTTTCCGGAAATGATCTCGTCAATGATCGGATTTCTGCTGGACACAGGAATACGGCTGTCAACGATCTCGATAACGAGGTCAACAGCTTTAAGATTGTCCTGTATCAATTCCCGGGTTTTTTTCATATGGCCCGGATACCAGTTAATATTGTCAATCATAGTTTTCTGATAATATGCAGCTGAGGATGCAATGGCAGAATCGAAAACCTCGAGCCGAGTACTTTCTCAGCTGCACATTACATAAAAAGTAAAATGCATACCCTTGACAAGGTCTCAGGTATGCATGGTGATCACTATTCAGCGCTTCTGATTCTGGCTGCTTTACCGGTTCTCTGACGCATGTAGTTG